>RXIL01000153.1 GCA_004212085.1 Candidatus Methanolliviera hydrocarbonicum | reverse complement strand
TTGCTAATGTTTGTCCGTCCATAAGCAGATATAATTTTCATGCCTACTCCGGGGGCGGAAGAATGCTTATGGGATTGTCCATTTTGCAAGGGAGGAGCGAACTGACAGAGGTTGTAACAGATATTATATATAAATGCACTTTATGTGGCGCATGCGATGTTTCATGCAAACAATATAGAGATGATATAGATATATCAGAAACACTTGAGGAGTTTAGGATTAGGTGTGTAGAGGAGGGGCAACTAATCCCCGAGCACACAGTTATGATAGATAACTTAAGGAGAGAAGGTAATGTATTTGGAAAACCAAAGACCGAGCGGGGGAGATGGACCGAAGGGTTGGGCGTGAAAGACATAAATGAGGAACAAGCAGATGTCTTCTTCCATGCTGGTTGTAACTATTCATACGACGAAGAACTTTGGCCTATCGTGCGGGGGGCTGTGACCCTTCTAGAAAATGCGGGTGTGGATGTTGGAATTGCGGGAGAGGAAGAATCATGCTGTGGAGGCCGTGCTTATGAGATAGGCTACCAAGGAGAGTTAGAAAAGTATGCTGAAGATGTTATAAGAAGAGTCAAAGCATCCGGTGCGAATAAATTGGTAACAGCCTGCTCGGATTGCTACAGTACATTCAAATACTACTATCCCAAGATTGGTAAGGCGTTGGGTGTGGAAGTCCTACACATCACTGAATACATTGACCGGTTGATAAGAGAGGGTAAGATCAAGCCCACGAAGAGCGTTCCCATGCGAATCACCTATCATGATCCGTGCCACCTTGGAAGACGTGGTGAATCCTATGTTGGAGAGTGGAAAGGGGATAATAAGATCCTGAGACCGCTAAAATATAAGAGAACTGGAAAAGAAGGTGTCTACAACCCTCCAAGAAATATACTCAAGAGCATTCCCGGCTTAGAGTTGGTTGAGATGGAACGCATCAAGGAGTATAGCTGGTGCTGTGGCGCCGGGGGAGGTGTAAAGGAAGCTTATCCAGATTTCAGCATCTGGACAGCGATGGAAAGGGTAGAGGAGGCAAAAGCAACTGGGGCTGAAGCCATAGTGACGGCTTGCCCATGGTGCGAGAGGAATTTTAAAGATGCAATCAAAGAAAGTGGGGAGAGAGTTGAGGTTTATGATGTCATAGAGCTTGTTTTGCGGGCAATTTAAATGGGGAGGAAATAAAATGTTACAGAGAGATGCTTATAAAGAATTGGAAGATACTATCGGTCCGGAGAATGTATCGGAAGAACAGGCATTATTAGATGGGTATGCGTGGCAACCGTCTTTTTCATCATCTCCTAAAGAAAAACTGGATATATGGTTATGGCGCCCGAGACCTGAAGCTGTCGTTTTACCGGGAAGTACGGAGGACGTTCAAGCCATATTAAAGGTGTGTAACAGATATAAAATAAAGTTTAAAGCGATGAGTACCGGTTGGGGTGCTTGGAATTCACCTGGAACAGAGGGTGTGATACAGATAGACCTAAGAAGGATGAACAAAATTCTGGAGATAAACGAAGAGAATATGTATGCATTGATAGAACCCTACGTTGTGGGTGCTCAGCTTCAAGCTGAGGCTATGAAAAAAGGTCTAACTCCCCACATAATTGGAGCCGGCGCTAATACTTCTGTCCTCGCGAGTTCTACTTCGATGCAGGGATATGGAGGGACGGGTATCTCTACAAGCATGAGTGGGCGTAACGTGTTAGGCGTGGAATGGGTCATGCCAAATGGAGATATCCTAAAATTGGGTGCACCTGGATCAAATGCCGGCTGGTTTTGCGGTGATGGCCCGGGACCAAGCCTGAGAGGTATAATGCGGGGCATGTTTGGAGCTGCTGGAGGATTGGGTGTTTTTACAAAATGTGCGGTTAAACTTTTTCATTGGCCCGTTCCCCATGAAGTGCACGTTGAAGGGCTGTTGCTAGATACAATGATTAAAATTCCAGAAAATATCAAATTTTATTTCTGCTTTCTCCCAAGCTTTGAGAGGTTTGCCGATGCGGCATATAAAATTGGTGAGGCTGAGATAGGATATATGTTGGTTAAACAAACGATAGGCTCAACACTTGCAACTATGGCACCTCATTTGCTAAGGGCTATCGCTCAAAATCAGTCGATAAAAGCCGCTTTAAATGCATTCGAACATATATTCATGTTTATGATTGCTGCTAACTCTAAAAGGGATTTAGAATACCAAGAGAAGGCTTTGAAGAAGATTATATCCGAAACAGAGGGAGTACTTATAACTATCTCTGATATGCCCACTACCGCTTCTATGGCCTTGTGGGGTTCTATTCGATCTAGTTTGACACCCTTGGCATTCAGATATTCGAGTAGTTTTGCGACAACTCTTGGGTCTTTGGTTGCATTTGATAATGCGGTACTTCAATCAAAAGCAGCAAGCGAGA
Source organism: Candidatus Methanolliviera hydrocarbonicum (assembly GCA_004212085.1). GTDB lineage: Archaea > Halobacteriota > Methanoliparia > Methanoliparales > Methanoliparaceae > Methanolliviera > Methanolliviera hydrocarbonicum. Next base: position 6,448 of record RXIL01000153.1, on the reverse strand, counting down.
TCAAGAAACAGTTTGTAGAGAGGGGTGAACTTTTCGAGGATCTAGCTGATAACCCCTGGGGCGGGATCTATGAAGGTAGTACGTGCTTCGGTCATCAGGAAGAGATTGCTTTCTTCGATGCCCACGATCTTAAAACGCACAAAGGATGGTATGAATTTGAAAAAACTTGCGTTCAAGCAGCTGTAGATACGCCAATGGGGGTTGGAATTTCAGCATTGGGGAAGGGTGATATATTTGGTCCACTTGCCGGCAACTACCATATATGGCAGCGAAAAGTCAAGAAAGCGTTCGATAAAGAGGACCTTGCAGACTCAACTTACTATATAACACCAGAGGAAAAATAGCACTTACCTAGCCAGTTATGCAGACAGCGAGGGTAAGTAAAATAAAATGTTTGCCATGGATATAATAGTTAGTTGCTGAGGCTAAAATTGGGTGTGGAACGTTTATATAATCAACAATGAAGGGGGCTCGATGATGGTTGAACAGAAGGGTGTATTAGTTTGTGCAGAAGTAACAGACCAAGGACGGATTTCTCCTATTACATTAGAACTACTGGGTATTGGAAGAAAACTTGCAGATGATTTAGGAAGTAAATTATCTGCTGTAATAATGGGAAGCGAGATTGGTAATATCGCAGAGGAACTAATATTTTTTGGTGCTGATAATGTTTACTTAGTTGATAATCCTCTGCTTAAGGAATATCAGACAGATCCCTATGTAACAGCTTTGCAGAGATTATCTAAATATGTTACGCCAGACATCATAGTTATTGGCCAAACTTCAATTGGACAAGATTTGGCTCCAAGATTGGCGTTCAGATTAAAAACGCGGCTTACCACGGATTGTATTAATTTAGACATCGACCCTGAGACAAAACTGCTATTTCAAACAAAACCAGTATATGGTGGTAATGTTTTGGCTGTTTACGCTTGTGAAACAAAGCCTCAAATGGCAACAGTTAGAGCAAGAGCAATGTCACCTTCAGGACGTGATGATTCCAGGAGAGGCAAAGTTATCCCTTTTGACTCCAAAATTGATGCCTCTTTGCTTAAGACTGAGGTAGTTAAAAGGGTAAAAGAAGAGGCAAAAGGAGTTAAGCTTGAAGATGCTGATATAGTCGTTTCGGGTGGTAGAGGAATTGGCGGTCCTGATGGGTTTAAACAGATCGATGATCTGGCCAAACTGTTGGGTGGGGCGGTGGGGGCTAGTAGACCTCCCTGTGACATGGGTTGGGTCTCATCAACATGTCAGGTCGGTTTAACCGGCAAGATTGTAGCTCCTAATCTTTACATAGCTATTAGTATATCAGGTACCAGTCAACATTTTGCTGGAATGTTAGGATCTAAGAACATCGTGGCCATAAATAAAGATCCTGAAGCTAATATATTTAAAGTGGCTGATATAGGTATCATCGGTGATTATAGAAAAGTTCTTCCAGCTTTTATAGAAAATCTTCGAAAAATCGCGGCTCATGGGAGTGAGTGAAGACGCATAAAGAGTTGTTGAGATGAATGAAGAAATAAACATTATCGTTTGTATAAAGCAGGTCCCGGATCCAGAGGGTCCTCCTTCTGCTTTTCAAGTTGATTCTAAGGAAATGTGGGTTATTCCTAAAGGAATACCACCAGTATTGAGTCCGTTTGATGAGAATGCGCTTGAATCTGCACTGCACATTAAAGACACCAATAAGAATGTGAGGATAACTGCGATAAGCATGGGGAAAAAATTAGCAAGAGCAGTGGTAATAAAAGCTTTGGCTGTTGGAGCAGATGAGATAATTCTATTAGAAGATAAGAACTTTGATCCCAAAAGACTTGATTGTTACTCAGTAGCCTATGTGTTAGCTACCGCTATTAAGAAGATAGGTAAATATGACCTTATCCTATTGGGAAGACAGGCAGCAGATTGGAACTTCGGTCAAGTAGGTTCAGGTATCGCTGAGATTTTTGAAATTCCAAGCATTACGTTGGCTCAAAACGTAAAGTTGGAGGATGGAAATGTGATGGTGGAGCGTGTACTACCAGACGGTTATGAGGTTATTAGGGTGTCCATGCCTGTATTGATCACAGTGAGCCATGAAGTTGGTGATCTACGGTATCCTTCGATGCATGATATCAAGAAATCTAAGAATAAGCCGATTACCACCTGGAATATCCGGGATTTGGGGATAGAACTCCCTCAAGGGCATATCAATTTGCTTAAATTGTTTGTTCCAAAGCAAGAAAAAACTTGCCATTTTGTAGAAGGAGAGAGCTTAGAAGAGGCAGGTGCAAATTTGGCTTTAAAGTTAAAAGAAGATAAGATAATTTAAAAATATTAGAGAGTATGCCTTTAACTCACCTTCGCACACCCCATCTATTGATTCTCCAACATAGTTTTTAAATATCTGTCCCTCTTACGTAGATAAAAGGGGATTTGGGTTTACGTGAAAATAATTGAGCATATATCGGATTTTCTAAACCCACTAAAGGTTGATATCTCATTGTATCGGGCTATTTCCGAATTGGTCATTACAAAAATTAAGGTACCTCAGCTCTCGATAAGAGCGGCAAAGTCTTCAAAAATCCTTTGGATTTTTGAGCACTTTAAAGACACTTTAGAGGAGTCATCGGCTTACCTGTTGTGGAAGAATCCACCAAAATGGGTATTTGAGATGCAATCGAATCTCTGATTCGATGCCGTGAAAATGGAACATTTTCACATGGAGAATAGGTTAAATCGTGTATTCAAGAATATTGGATCTGAGGGGTTGTATAAAAATGAATATTGGTTTAATGAGAATGTTGGTTTAATGAGAATGTTTCATGTCATTTAGTAAAAGCATTTATATAACTTTGCTTTCAATGAGCATGCGAAAGTGTAGACGATTCGCATGAATAGGTCTTTGGAGGGGTAAAAGGTCCTATCTAAAAAAGAAGGAGTTGATAAATATGGATTTTGAAGAGACAGAAGAACAAAAGATGATAGCAGATACGTCTCGTGAGATAGCAGGTGAATTTGGACCGGATTATTGGTTGGAAAAGGAAGAAGAGGGGGAATTCGGCCAAGAATGCTGGGATACACTCGTAAAGAATAACTTTACTGGCATACTGGTTCCAGAGGATTATGAAGGAGAAGGAATGGGCATGCTTGAATTTTCTATAGCGGTCGATGAACTGGCTTCCATGGGATGTGCAGCAGGGTGGTATCTCGGTATCAATGCGATATTTGGCGTCACCCCAGTAAAAAAATTTGGCACGGAAGAACAGAAGGAGAAGTACCTGCCGAAGTTGGCGAAGGGGATGGAGGCATGTATGGCTTTGACTGAGCCAGATTCTGGTTCAAACACGCTAAACACAAAGACACTCGCGGTGAAGGAGGGGGATGAATATGTCATTAACGGACAGAAGATGTTCATCTCACACGCGGACCGGGCAAATCTGATGCTTCTCATCACGCGAACGACTCCGAGAGAGAAGGCAGAAAGGAAGACAAGCGGCATCACGTTGTTTCTGGTCGACCTTCCAGACAAGTCCGTGACATGCGAGTCGATACCGAAACACGCGATGAATTATAGTCACACCTGCAGCGTTTTTATAGATGATCTCAGAGTACCCGAGGATGCAGTAGTTGGAGAGGTAGATGAGGGCTGGTGGGCGGCTACAGAGGTATTAAATCCCGAAAGGATGTGGGGGGCATCGCTCGGCTGTGGCTTAGGTACGTGTGCCCTCAACTACGCCATCGATTATGCAAAGAAGAGAAACGTTTTTGGAGATCCTATAGGTTCATACCAAGGCATTCAACTGCCAATAGCAAATGCGTGGACAAAGATACAGGCAGCAAGGCTTCTCACAAGAAAGGGGGCATATCTCCACGATAAAGGTGAATTTTATCTCGATGTGGCAAACGCGGCCAAACACGTTGCAACGGATGCCGCCACTGATGCATGTTGGACCGCCGTGCAGACATTCGGCGGATATGGGTTTGCAAAGGAACAACACGTGGAAAGGTGGTGGAGGGAAGTTCAATTAATGAGATTGGCACCAATAACGGGACAACTTGAACTTGCGCTGATAGGCCAGCACATCCTGGGATTGCCAAAGTCATTCAGGACCGTATAATTTCATCCTTTGAGGGTAACTTGAATCTACAAAATAATGACTAACCCGTCATCCGTATCGGAATTTCCGGGGATAAAAAGTGGAAGAAGATAATCGGCTCTCTATGCCCAAGTTGTGGAAAGGTCATCGTGCCACCAAGGGCGATATGCGGAAGGTGCCACACGAGGATGGATGAAAGAGTGACCGTCAGTAACAGGGGCACCGTCAATTGCTTTGTGGTAAGTCCACCGGTGAAGAAAGGAGAATATAATGTTTTGGGAATGGATCCCGTAGAGATGGGCATGGCGGAAGAGGGGGAGGTCCTCATCCCAGTTTACGTCCAGTTCGATGGCAGCTATTCCAATGTAGCTACGACATTGGAAAACGTGGATCCAAAAGATGTTTATATAGGGATGCGAGTTCAGGCGGTTTGGAAGGAAGAGACAGAAGGAGCATTGAGTGATTTAGAGGCTGTTGAACCGATAAAAGACTGAAATTGATCGAAGGATATGAGATCTCTTGAGCATTTCATATCTTCTCCCCTATTTTTCCCAACCTAAAAATATAAAATAAAAGATAAGAACAAAAAATAAAAAAGATAAAAAAAATTACTCATCGATCGGCTCGAGGATATCTGATAACCCCCTTATTTTATTTTTTCTTCAGCTCCTTTAGGACTATCTCTATGTTCTCCGGCCTCATCACCTTTCCAGCCCCAGCTCTCACGACGTCATGGAAGATGAAATGTTTTGGCACTTTAAATCCGGCCATCTCTCCTTTACAGTATTCTCTCATCTCGTCTTCCGTGGCTTTTTCTCTCCCTTCAAGTTCCACGATCGCCGTGACCGCCTCTCCCCATCTCTCATCTGGAATGCCTACCACCACAGCATCTCTCACCTTTGGATATGCCCTCAGCTTCTCTTCGACCTCCTCCGAGTATACCTTCTCACCACCCGTGTTTATCACGTAACTTCCCCCTCTCCCTTGGAGGTGGAATCCTCCTTTATCGTCGACGTATCCCTCGTCTCCGACGAGGAAATACCGCTCTCCATGTATAGTAACGAAATCCTTCTTCGTCTTTGATGGTGCCTTCCAGTAACCGAGCCCCATTGGTCCAGCGAAGGCAAACTGGGCGTGCTTACAACCCGGCTTTGCAGGTTCTCCCGTATCCAGATCGAGGACCAGATGGTTTCCAGTGTGAGGACCGTGTAACTTGACGGTCACATCCGTGGTATGCTCCGGTATTTCCTCCGCTTTCATCCCGGAAGTCACGGGAGACATATTTGCCAGACCGGACTCCGTTGTTCCGTATGCATCCGCGATAAAGGCGTTTGGCATATATTTCAGTGTCTTCTCCTTCAGATGGGCCGACCACCTTACGCCCGAGCTGACCCATATCGTGAGGGAGCGGAGGTCGTACGGTCTTCCCTCTTCAGTCGCCCTGTCCAACTCCTCCAACATCGGTATCACGAACGCGTCTCCTACAACCGTCGACATCGTCGCCCTGTTCTTCTCGACGCTCTCCCAGTACTCCTTCGCATCGAACGGCTGTCCCGGCACAGGAAAGATCTGGGTGATCCCTGCAAGACAGAGCCAACAGAAGCAACTCTCATATCCGGCCCCGTGCATCAGTGGGAGTGGAGCGACGTGCTTCCAGTGCCCGCCAAATAGGGCGTAAGAGATCGGCTGTCCGAAAATATATGGAAATAGATATTGAAAGACGAGTCTTCTGGACTGATCCGATGTCAAAACGGCACTGAGGATATTCCTCAACCCCTCGTTCTTCGAGGTTATGCCCGCAATCGCATTCATCGTTCGCGCGATAAGTGGAGACAAGAGTGGAATCTTCGCGTTCTCGACGAGGTTTGCCATCCCGGCCGCAAAATCTGGATTCTTGAGCAAGTATCCTGCCAGGAGAGGCATTCCGCTCTCCATCATCTGAGCAAACATACCCCATCTCATCGATCCTGCTCTGTTCCAGTTGTCATATACAACGCCCTTCGGCCAGCCCGTCGTCCCTCCCGTGTACATCAGGAAGCATAAATCGTCGTTCCTCACTTCCCAGCCCAACTTCGGCTTACTTCCAGAATTTTTTTGCATGAAATCTTCGTAGTCCTCGTATATTGGATCACTCGGATGTTTCCTCGGCGAATAACCGGGCGCGTTGTATACGATTATATCTTTCAGGAGTGGAAGATCTCTCCTTATCTCCTCTATCGGGTCTATCCATCTATCCTCCATGAATAATACAACGGAATCGGAATCCTCTAGGACGTATCTGATCTCTTCCGCGACGAATCTCGGATTTATGTTCACCGGAACGAATCCAGCCTTTGATGCCCCCCAATACGCTTCCATCCATTCTA
>RXIL01000086.1 GCA_004212085.1 Candidatus Methanolliviera hydrocarbonicum | reverse complement strand
TATTAATAGTATCCCAAATTTTCGGCGATGAGAATCGGTGTTTATGTTTGCCACTGTGGTTTAAACATCGCGAGGACCATAGATGTAGAAGAGGTCAGAGAGTTTGCGAATAAAGAAGAAGACGTGGTTGTTTCACGCGATATCGATTATCTCTGTTCTGACGCAAACCAAGAGACGATAAAAAACGATATAGATGAGTTCAAACTCGATAGAGTTGTTATAGCCTCGTGTTCTCCAAAGATGCACGAAGACACGTTTAGGAGATGTATCAAGTCCGCCGGATTAAACCCACATCTCCTCGCGATTGCAAACATAAGAGAACAATGCTCCTGGGTTCACGAAGACAAGAAAAAGGCGACCGAGAAGGCGAAAGATCTCGTTAAGATGGCGATTGCCAAGGCAAAAAATTTAGAGCCCTTGGAAGATCGAAAAGTTCCGGTTAATAGAAACGTGCTCATTGTAGGGGGTGGTATTGCCGGCATACACGCGGCGTTAGAGCTTGCAAAGGCTGGAATTAAAGTATATCTCGTCGAGAAAGAGCCAAGTATTGGCGGAAAGATGGCACTCTTAAATGTGGTATTTCCGACGAACGACTGTTCTATCTGTGTTCTGGCGCCTAAGATGTCCGAAGTTTCATCCAATGATAATATAGAGCTATTCACATATTCCGAGGTGGTCTCGGTTGATGGGCACGTCGGAAATTTTAGAGTGAAGATAAAGAAGAAGCCGAGATATATAGACGAGGAGAAATGTAAGGGATGTATAGACGATTGTGCGGGTGTCTGTCCTGTTGAGGTACCGAACGAATATGATTTTACCGTCGGCAGTAGAAAAGCGATCTATATTCCAATACCACAATCCGTTCCTGCGATTGCCGTGATCGATCCGGAAAGTTGCACGGGATGCCTTTTTTGTGAAGAAGGCTGTAATGCCGATGCGATAGATTTTGATCAGAAAGAAGAAGAATTTGAGATAACTGTTGGAGCAATCATCGTGGCAACTGGATATGAGCCTTTCGATGCAAGAAAAAAACCAGAATATGGCTATGGTGAATTTAAAAACGTCTTCACCACATTTGAAGTTGAGAGGCTCTTAAATGCTTCGGGTCCAACTAGGGGGACTTTAGCAAGGGTCTCGGACGGAAAAATTCCGAAGAAGATCGCTTTTATACAGTGTGTTGGAAGCAGAGATAAAAAAGTTGGTAGACCGTACTGCTCTAAGGTTTGTTGTATGGTGAGTATAAAGAACGCAAACATAATAAAGAGCAGGCATCCCGAATCTGATATAAAGATCTTTTACACGGATATAAGGGCGGGAGGTCCGGAATACGAGGAATACTACGAGAAGACGCAGAGGATGGGCGTTTTATTTGTGAGAGGCATAGTAGGTGAGATCTATGAGAAGAAGAACGGAAATTTAGTTCTATCTTATGAGGATACACTCGAATCTGAGAAGAAAGAGGAAGAATTTGAGATGGTGGTTCTCTCTATAGGGATGGGGCAGGACGAAGACGCGAGGAAACTTGGTAAAATTATGGGATTGACCGAGAATCCTGATGGATTCTTCTCCGTCGTACATCCGAAGATGAGACCGGTGGATGCCCATACAGAGGGCATCTATATAGCTGGATGTGCAACTGGCCCAAAAGAGATTCCAGATTCCATCTCGCAGGGTTTAGCCGCTGCATCAAAGGTTATGGGATTATTAGTGAGAGGAGAAACAGGAGTGGATCCTCTGAGAGCCATTTCTATTCCCGATAGATGTGATGGCTGTGGTTTATGCGTAGATATCTGTAAATTCAATAACATAAAGGTGGTCAGCAAAAAGGCGGTTATAGATGAGATAGGATGCCATGGGTGTGGGTCGTGTGTCGCGGCTTGCCCCAACGATGCAATTTATCTGACAAATTTTTCAGACGAACAGATCACGAGCCAGATAGATGCCGCCCTTTCGGAGAAGAAGGAATATCCGCTCATCATTGCATTCTTCTGTAACTGGTGTTGTTATGTGGCCGCAGATCTGGCGGGGACGCAGAAGATCTCCTATCCCACAAATATAAGGATAATCAGGGTTATTTGCACTGGAATGGTCAAACCAAAATTCGTTCTTATGGCTCTCGAGAAGGGTGCGGATGGTGTACTAATAGGGGGATGTAAGATGGGGGAGTGCCATTATCGATTTGGAAACTACGGTGCAGCCAATAGGATGAATATCTTAAAAGGCATCTTGGAAGAGATAGGAATTGATGGAAGGAGGTTGAGGACAATCTGGGCATCGGCAAGCGAAGGAGAGAAGATAGCAAAAGAAGTGAAAGATTTTACCGAGGAATTGATCTCTCTTGGGCCTTTTGGAAGTGAATTTTCTTAAAAAATTAAAGATTAACGATAGATATGGACGTAAAAACGGAACTAAAGGATAAAAAGTTTATATACAGAGCGACGGTGGGTGAGAAAGAGAAGAGGCTCGTATTTGACTATGATAAATGTTGTGGTTGTTCTATCTGTGTTGATGCGTGTCCAACCTCTGCTATAGAACTTGGCCCAATATTTGAGATAGCAACAGGAATGGACGCTCCTCCAATAATGATAGACGAGCATAAATGTAGTTTTTGTGGGATGTGCGCCGCTTTCTGTCCATACAATGCGATAAAGATGGAAGATATTTCTGAGGATTATCCACACCTTCAATCTTCCATCGAGGTGAACGATTCCAAATGCCTTCCGTGCAAACTTTGTGAGAGGGTCTGCGATTCGGATGCGATAAAGGTAACGTTTGATATGCCAAAGAAAGAAGATTTGGTCCTTTATAGAAAAATGGCTAGGGGAGAGATAATAGTTGATAGAGACAAGTGCAATTTCTGCGGAATTTGCGCAGAATTCTGTGATGCTTTTTTTCTTCTTGAAAAAACACCCACTCCTTTAGATCTGCGACCTTATGAGGATCTCCTCATCGATGAAGATAAATGCGATTACTGTGGATTGTGCGTAGATCTATGCCCAGAAGAAGCGATAAAAGTTATATCCATGGCAAAGGTGGCTATCAGGATCAGATTAAAAGGAGAAATAGAGATAGACGAGGAAAAATGTACGAAATGTGGAAAATGTCAGGAAATTTGTCCTTATGATGCGATAAAAGTGGAAAAACCTATGGAGGGGGCTATAAAACTTATAAAGAACCACCTCGGTAGGTGCGACCCGATCGGATGCCACGCATGTATAAACATCTGCCCGAACAAGGCGTGGTACGTCTCACCGGATAAGGAGGAGAAGGTCGGAGTCAATGAGGATTATTGCATCTATTGCGGGGCATGCGAAGAGGCATGCTGGGTAAACGCCATCGACGTGAGACGAGATGATGTAAAACACACAGAGATTCAAAAAAGATACCCGTGGAGCAAGAGTTGGGAGGATGGAATAGAGGCGATAAAGGGCAAAGAACGGGAAAGACCGGATCTATCGAGGATAGTTACGGCGGAGAAGGTAGAAGAAGAGAAAAAGATAGTAGAAGAAGAGGAATTACCAGTTATAGATGAAAAAAGCGTTGATAAGGCTGTTAAAAGTATAGAGGATGTTATATCAACTCTGAAGAATAAAAAGGTACGATTCTTCTGGGAGAAGGGAGATGCAAGGACCAAAGATGAGGTGTTGAAGAGGATAAAGAAAGAAAAGAAGAAAAAACCTTAAATAATTGACAAATATATTTCAGCTTGTGTGCGAGATCGAGAAGATCCTATCGAACAGAATAAGACATACGATCGATGATAAAGAGCTATCTCCGGCCGCCGTTCTCCTGCCTATTTATAAAAAAGAGGGGAAATACTATATCCTCCTTACTAAGAGGACGGAGAATTTATCCCACCACAAAGGAGAGATATCCTTACCAGGTGGATCTTACGAGAAGGAGGATATAAATCTAGAAGATACCGCGCTGAGAGAGAGCTATGAGGAGATAGGTATAAGACCAGAGGACGTGAAGATATTGGGAAAGCTGGACGACGTTGAAACGCTCACATCCTCTCGCTTGATCACGCCTTATGTGGGTATCATTCCATATCCATACGATTTCAGGATAAACGAGAGGGAGGTCAAAGAGCTGATCGAGGTTCCAATATCGGCGTTATTAAATAAGAAAGAATCGAATTGTTGGGTCTATGATGGGCACGTGATCTGGGGGGCCACCGCATGGATATTGAAAAATTTCTTGTCTCTATTACCTTTCAAAAAGTAGCTCAACCCCTGTAGAAATCTTTGTATATCTCCCTCATCGTCCTCTTTAACAATTTCCCGGTTGGGGTCTTTGGAAGTGAATCAACAATTATGACCCTTTTCGGCACTTTAAACGGGGCCAATTCCTTCTTACACGTTTCGATGATCTCTTCTTCGGTTAATTTTCCCTTCGCTTCTTCTCTTGGAACGACTATGGCGGTCACCGCCTCGATCCATTTTTCATGGGGTAGACCAATGACTGCAACCTCTTCAACGTTCTTATTCTTGTATATTGCCTCTTCAACCCCCAAAGACGACACGTTCTCTCCACCGGTCTTTACTGTATCTTTCTTTCTATCCACAACCTCCACATATCTATCTTCATCCAATACACCCAAATCCCCGGTGTGGAACCAACCACCTCTAAAAGCATTCTCTGTTTTTTCCTGATCTTTAAAATATCCTAACATGATGTGGGGTCCTCTACAACCAATCTCCTCGACGCCGCCGGGTTTTGTTATAATGTTATCATCGTCATCCAACAATGCAGTTTCGGTATTTAATTCCCCCTGCCCCGCCGAGCCAGGCTTTCTCATCTGGTCTTCCGGTTGTAGAATCGTATGACTCGGAGAAAGCTCCGTCTGTCCGTAATGATTCCAAAGCCTGATTCCCTCTATCCTCTTTGCCAACTCCAACAATACTTCGGGTGGCATCTTCGCGGCACCATATGCCCCCTTCTTCAGAGAACCGAGGTCGTATTTATCAAAATCTGGATCTCTCAAAATTCCGATCCACACGGTGGGCGGACAGAAGAGCTGTGTTGCCTTATACTTCTGAATATTCTCAAATATTCCTTTGACGTTCGCGTCGTATAAAAGAATATTTGTCCCGCCGAGCCATATCATTGGAGTGAAAAAGACGTGTTGCTGCGCGCAATGGTATAGTGGAAGTGCGTTTATTACTATATCTTCCGGATCGAGTCCTCCAGTGGTAATTGCACTGGTATATTCGGCGATCAAGGACTGGTTCGTAAGCATTACCGCCTTTGGCAGAGCTTCTGTCCCGCTCGTATATGAGAACTGCACGACGTCGTGTATGTCCAAATTGATATCTGGCCTATCCGCCGGATACCTTCTCACGAGTTCATCGAAGTCATGCCATCCTTCCGGTTTTGCCGTCTTTCCACCTATCTTTGACCACAAGAATCGTTTTACAGGGGGCATCTCCTCTAAAACATCGGATACGAGGTTGAATAGGTCATCTTCTACGACAAAGACGGTTGATTCCGAGTGGTTGATGCAGTAGCTTATATCTCTTCCTCTCAAGAGATAATTGATCGGAACCATCACGCCACCCGCCTTCAATATTCCAAACCATGAGATTGCCTGATGGTGCGTGTTGTGGGCGAGTACGGCGACTCTTTCAAAACGTCCAAGCCCTAGATCTAGGAGGGCATTGGCAAATTTGTTCGTGGCGTCTTCTAATTCTCTGTATGTGTATCTTTTATCCCTGAATATTATCGCCGGTTTATCCGGGTATCGATATGCGCTTCTTCTCACGAAATCTGCGATCACAAACCGGTTCAGCCTGTTGTATCTCTCGTGCAACCTCTCAATATTTTCTCTATTCAATTCATTGAATATATCTTCTCCCATTTGAATTACCTCCTATATTGGATGTTATTCTTATCTATGTTTATATATATAAAACTCTTTTTGTTTATAATTAAAAATTATCATTTTAGGATGCGTAAGATGCGGAGAAGATGAGAAAGATTAAATTAGACAGAAGACGTATCTACCAATAGAGGTGAAACCATTCGAATATCTGGGGCATACGGCGGTAAAATTGGATATGGGCGACGATGGTAGAGAGGTTGAGCTCGAAGAGGGGCAGAACCTTGTTATTACCCTGAAGGCATACGCTACCGCCGGCTACACGTGGGAGGTGGCCGAACTCAATGAGCAGGTTCTGCATCTTGTAAAGAAAGAGTCCAAGCCGGTGTCTAAAGCAATAGGAGCTCCTATCATGGAGACCTTCCGTTTTGAGGCTGTGAAAGCGGGTCAGACGGCTCTAAAATTGGTTTACCATCTGCCATGGGAAAAGAATGTAGATGTAGAACCCTTAGAGACCTTCTCCGCCCAAGTTGTCATACGTTGATGACTCGTGTTAAGGACATTTAAAGAAGAGCATAGAGATAAGAGAAATATTTAAGGAGAAAAGAGAAGAGAAGAGGGAAAAGCGGAAGGAGGATGGGTCCGTGAAGGTTACAATGGTAATTCCATCGTATTGGTCAAGGGAAAGTAAGGCTGGTTGGAAGGAAGGAGATGCTATCTATGACCACCCCACTCCTTTAGACAGCGAAGGCACATTATCCAGAGCTATAGAGAGTATTGACATTCTGAGGGATAAAGATTTTCAATTGGTGATAATTGCTGTTGCCACTGCAGAGGATATTGAAAGCCAAGTTGAAGAGAAGATTGCCACTATCATCAAATCCAACTCAGCCACTACAAGAGTATTGCTATTTGGATCTTCCCGTCTAAAGCAGATACATGAACTATTGATCGGTAAGGGCAAAAAGGAGTATATTGACCTTCTTCAACTACGGGGATATTCTAACATTCGAAACCTATGCATCTTCATTCCTCATATCTTGGGTTCAGAGGTAGCGGTTTTTATCGATGATGATGAGGTATTTGAAGATCCGGAATTCATCTCGAAAGCCAAAGAATCTATCGGTAAAGATATTGGAGGAAAAATTGTCAACGCAGTGGCTGGGTATTACCTTCAACCAGATGGGGACTACCACATTAAAAAACCATTTCGCCCCTGGATGAAATACTGGGATCAGTATGATAGGATGAATGAAGCATTCGATAGGGTCATTGGAACTGAACCGAGGCTGAAAGAGACACCTTTTGTATTTGGTGGGAACATGGTTATCCATCAAAATCTTTTTGTCGTTCCTTTTGATCCCTGGGTNCCGAGAGGAGAGGATATAGACTTTTTGATAAACGCAAAGATCTTTGGATTTACCTTCTTCNTNGATAATCAACTATCCATCAGGCATCTTCCNCCACCAAAGACGCACTCCACCTGGATGCAGCTGAGAGAAGATATATATCGTTTTATCTATGAACGGGCAAAGATTNAGCATCAAAAGGAGATAAAGGGATTGGTTAAGGTTTATTCTGNGGATTTTGACCCTTATCCAGGGNGTTTTTTGAANGAGGATCTTGAGGAGAAGATTGAAAAATCTTGCAAACTCTTATCCAAAGAGTATCTTGCCCAGGGTNAGAAAAAAGATAGTGAAGAGGCATTAAATAATATTGAACTTGCCAAAACTGACGCTGTACCAAAANCCGGTCATTTTCAAAAGATCTACAACCTGCAAAAACGCTGGCAGGAATTAATAGAATATACAGGCAAAAAAGAAATTAGGTTGCGTATGAAGGAAATTATTGAAGTAGAAGGGAAATGAACCTTTGAGAAAGTTGCTTTCCATAACAAAGATTTTAGAAGCCATCTCTTGTGGGCTACCCGTTGTTGCTACTTAGTTGGCCGCATCTGGAATGAATCCTATAGACGGAAAAGAGATGTTTTAGGGGAAGGGAAGACTTACCACAGCCAAAGTCCCTAAGAGATCTTTTTCTATAAAAATATATGCTTACATCAGATGTTTTTTCCTTCCATCTTGATAATCTACACATCTCCACGCTTTGTATCCTCCACAAGATATGAAATGCAGATCCCTGAAGAACTCGAAGATCTCGAAGAACGCCTTCCTTTTAAAAATCGGTAAATTCTGACTCATCGAAGTTACTTCCACAAAAAATCTTCACGCTCTCGTGCCTTTTCCGAAAGGCTTATATATTAATTGATTAATTAATAAATGATCAGAATATGACAAAACAGATCGGAATTTCAGACGAGGTGTATCAAGAACTGAAAGGTATGAAAAAAGGTGATTTAGATAGCTTTACGAAAGTTATTGAATCTTTGTTAACCGGAGATGCCGTCCTAAATGAGATAAACAAGCATTTCAAGAGCTTGGAAGCGCTTATGCCGAATTTGGAGAGGCCTCTTGAGTATATACGGGCGGGGTGCGTTCAATTCTATCAACTTCCCATGGGCGATCAAGTAGACAAAAAGGGAGACGTTAGTGTCTTGGTAGCGACGTTATTCGACGAAGCAATGGGGTTAATAGGGTGAGAAGGATGGAAGAGGTGGAGGGCGAATGACGGCGAAGAACAGTCCGCAAAATGACGGAGGACTTATAGATGATCTTACTAGCCTGGGAACAATCGAACGGAGAAAAGTGATTATAAAAAAAGAGCTCATTCTCCGGTTGAAAAAACACAACATGAATTCGTTATGGGTTGGAGATGCGAATATTCTCAAGATGGGCGGTGAGTGGTTCATCCAGACGCAAGGGCATGATCCGAACTTTGCATCTGGAGATTGGGTGAGGGTAGGTGACATATTACATGCGTTATTCTAATTTCGCTACTGAGATAAGATGGTTGTGTTGTTCCACATAAACGGGAATATCGAACAACTCACCCCCAATAATGTCCAATTTGAAGCGCCAGCATCATGGGCGGTCAGCCTATGCCAGAACTGAATTGTTGATATAGTGGCGCTGGTATTCATGATCGGACAAAATGGGGAGTTTGGGAGT
>RXIL01000128.1 GCA_004212085.1 Candidatus Methanolliviera hydrocarbonicum | reverse complement strand
GATGTATGGGGCGCAGTTAAAGCATATCGGAAAGGATAAACGAACATTTGGTTCGTAAACAACCTTTAGTTTCGGCTTTTTGCTCAAAAAATATTATATAGGTTCGTCGTGGCTGATTTTTAAAATTATCCAACTCTCCTTTCTAATCTTATTGATAACTTTCTCTAATAGTTTACTTTAACATAACGTCTTAGAATTTCCGATCCAAATTAGTTTCTTCTTAGCTCTTGTTATAACAATAGTTCCCTTCCCAAATCAAGTCAAAATTTAGGGTTGTAAATCGTTCTTTTATATAGCTGTGCTTGTCCTTGTCTTGTTTTGTAAACATACATTCCAAAAATCCATAAAACTCAATTGTGAGCGGAGTAAACCCGAAAAAACTATATTAGAGTAGCCAAAACTATTTTTTGATGAAAAAATGGATAAATCACTAATAATAGAAGAAAAAGATCCAAAATGGGGGCTGTTATCAAAAATACGCGGTGCCATCAGATCAAGAAGAGTAAAAAGATAGATGGCATTTGAAACGCGACAAAATCTTTGATTTATGTGCTCGAACGAAGTTCGGTATGCCAGAAATCCGATAGATTTCTGAGCACACAGCAAATCGGAGATTTGCACGCGCTAAAATATACAAAGAGATTTTAAAAGAACTGAGGAGAAGAAGAATAGCCAGAAATAGTGACACAGTGGTATTTGATAAAGCATACTATAGTTACAAAAACTATTCGCTGGGGATATCCAGATTTAAGATCGTTCCACTGATTTTTCCAAAAAAGAACTTCAAGATGAACAAACTGATCTGTATGATCTCCTATCTGCTCTCAATATTCTGCAGATCTAATCTAGAGAAAAATAAAAAGTTTTTCAACCATTTAATGAGAAGTTTAAAGATAAAGCTTGAAAATTGGGATAAATACAAGCCGCTGAGTGGTAATTTTTTTTTGGGGGGGTTATTAATCTTTATCAGCTTTTTACACTCAAAAAGAAGGGTGCGATAGCGTGATCTATCTAAAAATTTGTAGAATGGGGGGGAAAAGTTGTTTTTAAAAGAGAGTACGAAAAAATGTCCTAACAATAAGATCGAGAAATAAAGAATGAAAGTGAGAAAGGCTTAAATTAAAGTTATTCAAAACTCTCTACTTCATGTTGCAATAACCAGAGCGATGAATTTTTTGATTATTTTTTATAATAGAAAAGCTCTTAATTTCATCGGAGAAGAATGATGTTAGCAAAAAGGCTTCTGAAGATATAAACTATAAGAATGATCTACTTGCCTGAATTACCGGAAGATCCCGGATGCTATCTCTTTTCAAACGCCGCCGGGGAAATAATCTATATTGGAAAGGCAAAGAATCTGAAGAAGCGCATCACCAGCTATTTCCAGAGAGGTGAACATGACCAAAAGACAGAAGCACTCCTGCAGAGGGTTGCATCGGTGGACTTCATCATCACTGAGACCGAGGTCGAGGCACTGATCTTAGAAAACACCCTCATCAAGAAGCACCAGCCAAAGTACAACATCAATCTCAAAGATGCAAAAAATTACGCCTTTATCCAGATTACCGATGATGAATTCCCACGGATCGGGATTGCACGAAGAGTCGAGGGGAACGGAACGTTCTTTGGCCCGTTTGTCTCTGCAAAGGAACGTGATTATCTCCTCTCGGTGGTGAAGAAGACTTTTTATCTGCGGTCATGCCGGCGACTGCCTAAACGACCGTGTTTGCGGTATCATATCGGGTCGTGCAGTGCTCCATGCATCGGGAAGATCAAGAGGGAGGACTATCTGAAAGAGGTGAGAAGGGCAGAATCGGTTCTTAGGGGGAAGACCGATGAACTGATCCGCTCTCTGCATGATGAGATGTTGAAGAAGTCTGCAAACCAGGAGTTTGAGCGGGCGATGGAACTTCGGGAGCAGATCGCCGCCGTCGAGCACCTTGCAGAACGGCAGAAGATGAAACGACAGAAGAGATACAATGAGGATATAATAAACTACGTTATAAGTGATGGGAAGGTCTATCTAATGCTCTTCAACGTGTATAAAGGGACGCTGGAAGGGAAGCAGGAGTTTGTCTTTGATGAGGACGATGACTTCATAGAAGAGTTTCTCGTGCAGTATTACTCAGAGCACGAACCTCCATCTGAGCTTATCCTACCCAAAGGGGTCAATGATGCGCTTATAGCTTTTCTCTCTCGGAGAAAAGAACGGAAGGTAAGGATCACTATTCCAAGACGAGGGGATAAGAAGAAGCTTTTGGATCTTGTTGGAAAGAATGTTGAGATCGGGTTCTTTGGCGACAGGCTCAAACTCAAAGAACTGGAGAAGGCGCTTATGCTGCCAGAGCCACCTGAAATCATCGAATGCTTTGATATCTCCCATCTTTCAGGGACCTCGATGGTAGGATCCATGGTGCAGTTCCGGAATGGAAAACCCGACAAAAGGAATTACCGTAAGTTCAAGATCAGGAGCGTGGATTGGATTGACGACTTTGCTGCCATTGCCGAGGTGGTGCGGAGGCGATACTCGCGTCTATTGCGGGAGGGCGGCGAATTTCCCGATCTAATCATCATCGACGGAGGAAAAGGACAGCTCTCTTCAGCCCTTGAAGAACTTGAGAAGCTTGGGATTAAGATTCCACTCATCGCCATCGCAAAGAGGGAGGAAGAGATCTATGTCCCTAGAGTCAGTTCACCTCTCCTACTTAAGAAAGGCGATAAAACATCGCTCTTCATTCAGGAAATTCGGGATGAGGCACACAGGTTTGCAATCGCATACAACCGTCTGTTACGCAAGAAGAAGGTGGTGCGATGATACCCTTCTCCCTTGCTGCAGATTTTACGCCCAAAGGCTCACAGCCAGCTGCCATTAGAGAGCTCGTCTCAGGGATTGAGGATTATGAGCAGTTCCAGACACTGTTGGGTGTTACAGGTTCTGGAAAGACGTATACAGTCGCAAATGTCATCGAAGAGGTGCAGAAACCGACGCTTGTGATCGCACACAACAAGACGCTGGCTGCCCAGCTCTACAATGAGTTCAAAGAGTTCTTCCCCAAGAACCGGGTGGAATATTTCGTCTCGTACTATGATTATTATCAGCCAGAGTCCTACATCCCTCAGAAAGACCAGTACATCGAGAAAGATGCCCAGATCAACCCAAAGATAGAGCAGATGCGGCTGGCGACAACTGCCTCTCTGCTCTCGCGGAAGGACGTGATCGTGGTAGCCTCGGTCTCCTGCATATATGGTATAGGCAACCCCGAGAATTTTCGGAATATGGGATTTGAGCTTAAGGTACACGACCGGATACGCAGAAAGGAGATCCTCCAGAGGCTGATCGAGATACAGTTCGAAAGAAATGATATGGAACTTATGCCAGGCCGATTTCGGGTTAAAGGAGACACGATAGACCTGATCCCAGGGTATTTCAACGATATTATCAGGATAGAGATGTTTGGGGACGAGATCGATCGGATCATGGAGATTGAGAAGAAGACCGGTAGGAGAAGAGAAGAGATGAGCTACTTTTATGTCTTTCCTGCCCGCCACTTTGTAATACCGGAAGAGGAGAAGAAACGGGCGATTGGGTCTATAACAGAGGAGCTTGAAGAGCGGCTGCCAAATCTTGGGATGATTGAAGCTCACCGCCTACGTAAGCGCACCCTCTACGATATAGAGATGATCGAGGAGACGGGTAGCTGTAAGGGGATTGAGAACTATTCGCGCCACTTTGACTGGCGAGCGCCTGGTGAGAAGACATACTGTCTGCTCGACTACTTTCCAAAAGATTTTATGATGGTAATCGACGAGAGCCATCAGACTATCCCACAGCTAAATGGGATGTATAAGGGCGACTATTCACGCAAGAAGGCGCTGGTAGATTACGGCTTTAGATTACCATCAGCTCTTGATAATCGCCCGCTTAAATTTGATGAGTTTGAGGAGTATATGCGGCAGGTGATCTTCGTCTCGGCTACACCAGGCGCGTATGAGCGTAATAGTTCTGGTCAGTTGGTAGAACAGATCATCCGTCCGACGGGGCTCGTCGATCCAGAGGTCAAGGTGCGTCCTATAGAGGGGCAGACCGATGACGTGTTGAGGGAGATTCGCCGGACCATAGATAGGGGAGACCGTATCCTCATCACCACACTCACGAAGAGGCTCGCCGAGGAACTGACCGATTACATTGCAGATCAGGGAATCAGGACCAGGTACCTCCACTCAGATATCGAGACGATCGAGCGGACAGAGATCATCCGCCAGCTGCGCCTCGGCAAATTCGACGTATTGGTCGGGATCAACCTACTTCGGGAGGGGCTGGACATACCTGAGGTAGGTTTCATCGGAATACTCGATGCCGACAAGGAGGGTTTCTTGCGCGATGCCAGAAGCCTGATCCAGATCATTGGGAGAGCTGCCAGAAACGCCAGCTCAACGGTGGTGCTATACGCAGACAAGATGACCGATTCGATTAAGACGGCGCTTTTGGAGACGGAAAGGAGGAGAAACATACAGATTGCCTATAACAAAAAGCACCACATCACCCCACAGACGATCAGAAAGCCAATCCGGGAGAAAGAGGTTGATATTACCGGGATAAAACACCTTCCAAAGAAGGAGATTCCGAACCTGATCATCGAGCTGGAGAGTGAGATGTATGAGGCAGCGGATAAACTGGACTTTGAGCGTGCAATACAGATTAGGGATGCGGTGAAGAGGTTGCGTGGGGATATTGAGCGATGAAGAAATATTCACCCCTGCTCATTCAGATAAGTAACAGCATTTTTAATTCCGCCAAGCGTGAGGTCCTCCATATGATAGATCTGCCTGATCTCCCTTAGGGTACGATTCCCGTATCTCTCAGACCAGTAGATACTCCGTATCGGGTTTAACCAAACGCTATAGCTGAACCGGTCTCTTATTCTCTGAAGCCAGACCATCCCGGGCTCGGTATCATCGACACCGTACTCGATAGCACCTCTGGGTGTGAAGAGTTCTTCAGGAGCCATCGAAGCATCGCCGATTATCAAGACCCTGGTGTCGGGGTTCTCCGATAGGAATTTTTTTGTTGGATGCTTCTTAATCCTCTGTGGGTCAGAGAAGAGATTTCCATAGATACAATTCCTGAAATAATAGGTTGAGAGGTCTTTGAAGCGGTCTTTAATCTTTGAAAAAACCAGACTGACTATACTGACGTACCGGCTCATCGAATAGCCACCGTTGTCTATCAACAGTGCCACCCGGATATTGTCTCTAAGCTCTGGTTTAAAGATGAACTCGAGCTCTCCTGCGTTCTTTGCAGTCCTATAAACCGTTTCGTCCAGATCAAGATCGGTCTTTGGGCCTATCGGAACCATATTCTTAAAAGTACCAAGGACCTGTCGGATATTCTCAGCCCGTAATCCGGCGTTATCGGAGTAATTTATATACCTTCGCTCACCGATAGTTTTTAGAGCAGACTGCCTCTCAGATTCTCCATAAACCCTGATACCACCGTAGCTATTCCCAGAATGCCCATAAGGAGAAGTTCCTCCGGTGCCTATCCACTTATTACCACCGTGGTGCGCTTCGGTCTGCTCCTCAAACGTCTTCAAGAACCGTCTGAAGAGCTCCTCTGGAGGCAGTTTCCAGTGGATCTCCGCGGGTTCAAGGTTCCCTTCTTTTATCTGAGTCTCGAGCCATTCCCTGAACGGTTTATTCTCCAAAAGTTTGTTAAGATCGGTCATCTCCCCCGATGCTGGTAGTTCAATCCCGTAAAAGTACTTTGAGAACGCACGGTCAAAGTTATCCAGGTGTTCTATCCTTTTGACGCAGATGAGCCGGAGTAAATTGTACAGGTCATCCACATTCCCCGCCAAACCTCTCTTCAAACCTTCCTGTAACTCAAGAATATACTGCGTCGTTGTGGGAACCCCATAATTTTTTAACGTGTAAAAGAAATCAACGAAGAACATTTTTACTCTTAATAACCCCTTTCCCTAAAGCTGTTTGGGTTATGCTGACCATTATAGTTATCAGTGTAAGCCTGTATATCGCCTGCCCGCTTCAGGAGAACCCCGAGGAATGGCACTCTCTCTCTGTAACTTTTTTTTCTAAGGTCCGATGGAGATATGCCTTCGTGTTCAAGTGCACCTATCCAGTTCAGGATCTCGCTTGTGGCAGGTGATTTTTCAAAACCCTGCTCTCTAAGATCGTAAAATATATCAAGTGCGACGCTAACCAGTTTTTCACTGGTCTTTGGGTAATGAAGTAAGATGATCTGTCTCATCTGATCAGGCGTTGGAAATTCTATGTAGTGGCAGTAACACCTTCTCAAAAATGGGTCAGAAAGCTCTTTTTTGGCGTTACTGGTTATTACAATGAATGGTTTATTTTTAGCGCTGATTCTACGGTCTATCTCTCTTATTGTAAATTCATAATCCTCTAAAATATCCAGAAGGTTATCCTGAACGTCTGACTCTGTTTTGTCTATCTCGTCAAGTAGGAGAACCCCTTTTTCCTCCGCCAAAAATGCCTTTCCGATCGGTCCATATACGATATAATCGTCAAATTTCGCCGGGTCCCTCCCCGTTTCAGCAGATCCAAATCTCGATTCGTATAGCCTTGCCACGGTGTCGTGATCGTAGCAGAGCTCTTCCCCTTTCATGGTCGATTTACACCTTGCCACATAAATGTTCATAGAAAGAGCACGGGCAACCTCAAAGGCAAGCTGTGTCTTTCCTGTCCCGGCCTCACCCATCAGGAGCAGGGGTTTTCCCATGACGAGCGCTATATTCACTATCGATCCAAGTTCCGGGGCGAGAAAATATCTGTCAGTGCCCGCAAATCCTGTTACCTCTTCATCTCTTGTCATCTCTTCAGCAGGACTCATAATTCGAGTCACCTCTTTGATAGTCATTCTTATATTTTTCCCGACACCTCTACAATTTCCCATTTTTTTGATTTTATTAGCATAAAACGAAGTTTTTATATCTTCTTGGATTGGATGCAAAAACTATGAAAAAGGTTAAATTAAATGCATTTATTGACATTTTTTCTTTTTTCGCTTTTTTATTCTCTTTTTTTTCTGGAGTTATCTTGTGGCGCGTTTTGCCCGGAGGAGGTTTTCACGGTGGAAGGGTGTTTTTAACTGAGCAATTTTTTCTGGGACTGGCTCGTCAAGACTGGAAGAACATTCACCACGTTTCATGTCTGATATTCACCATACTCATTCTCTGTCATCTCATTTTACACTGGAACTGGATCAAAAACTTACCAAAGATGAGTGGATGAATACAAGATTCGGTGCTGACATACTCCCCACCCTGAAGAGCGAGGCTTTCTTAAATGGTAAATTAGAACAATTTGTAATGGAGATGCCCAAGATATGGCTTCATCTCCTCTTGGAATAAATGAGCGGAGCTTCCCAAACTTGATCCCCATGGCTTTGTTTACAGAGAAGCGAGAGAGATTTCAGACGTACTGTTCATGTTAGGTGAAGCTGCAGGAGCAAACTCTATAGGGGCCACTCTTGAAAAATTGGGCGTAGAACGGATTGACCATGAGGCAAGAGCATATGATAGATAGGAAGAAAGATTTATAAAAAATGCCATGTATTACTTAAAGGGGAGAAGAGGCTATGTTTGAGAAGATAAAAAAAAGAGATGGCAGGATAGTAAAATTTGATGCAGAGAAGATTACAACTGCAATTGCTAAAGCGGGTGCAGCAACCGGTGAATTTGATAGAAAAATCGCTCAAAAGCTTACTCTCAAGGTTTTAAATTTAGCTCAGCAAGCAATTACCCATAAGATACCAACCGTTGAGGAGATTCAAGATGTTGTTGAGGAAGTGTTATTGTCCTCTCCTTACACAAAAACTGCTAAAGCTTACATTATTTATCGGGATCAGCATGCCAAGATTAGAGAAATTAGTGATAAGGCTAAAGTTGATCTAGTGGATCAATATTTAGAGAAAATTGATTGGCAAGTTAACGAAAACAGCAATATGACCTTCTCTTTGCAAGGATTAAATAATTATATTTCTTCAGAGATTAGCAAAGTTTATTGGTTAAATAGACTTTATCCTCCAGAACTTAGACGAGCCCATATAAATGGTGACTTTCATATCCATGATTTAAATATCCTTTCTGTTTATTGTGTTGGGTGGGATCTCTTAGATTTATTAAAAGAAGGTTTTAAAGGTGTACCGGGAAAAGTGGAGAGCAAACCTGCTAAACATTTTAGGAGTGCGTTGGGACAGGTAGTAAATTTTTTCTACAGCCTGCAGGGCGAATCTGCTGGTGCTCAGGCATTCTCCAATTTTGACACTCTCTTAGCGCCTTTTATTAGATATGATAAATTAAGTTATAGAGAGATAAAGCAGGCTTTACAAGAATTTATTTTTAATGTAAATGTGCCAACACGTGTAGGCTTTCAATGTATCTCAGAAGATACGGAAATTCTTGGAAGAGATGGTTGGAAAAAACATAATGAGGTCAAAGAAGGAGATACGATTGTCACTTTTAATGTAGATGGTGGCTTTTTAGAGTATTTGCCGGTTAAACATGTCTTTGCCAGAGAATATAAGGGGAAGATGTATAATCTGAAGAACCGAATCAGCGATCAGTTAATTTCACCTGACCATAGGATAATTAGAAGGAAATTTAACTCGGAAAGATATGTTTTGGAAAAAGTTGAAGATGTTCTAAAACTAAAATCACCATTTATGATACCAATTGGAAGCGGAGGAAATATAAAAGGAGATACTTCTCTTAGTGAAGATGTAATTAAGCTGATTGCATGGGCAGTTTCTGAAGGCAGTTTGGATAAAAGCGGTAGAGGTGATGGTAGAATTAGTATCTATCAATCAAAAGTAAAAAGCCCATATGAGTATGAAGAAATTATTGCTATATGCCATAATTTAGGACTGAAATATACTGAAAGAACTCAACAAGGCATTGGAGACGATTGTAATATCATTAGATTCGATGCAGACAGCACCAGAAAAATTTTGAATTACTTTGATTCTAATAAAGAAAGAGGCATTAAATTTATCCCTGATATTATTCTTAATGCAGATACGGAGTCTTCAAGGTTATTTATAGAAACCTATATCCAAGGTGATGGTTATGATGGGTGTAAAATTGTTACTACTTCTAAGGTTATACGGGATGGATTATTGCAGGTAATCGTGAACGCAGGATATGGGGCAACGGTTTTAGTGCGAAAACCGGATAATGAGTTGTCTAAGAAAGATAGATTTATCATAAGAGTGATCAAGCATAAGAATACTT
>RXIL01000094.1 GCA_004212085.1 Candidatus Methanolliviera hydrocarbonicum | reverse complement strand
AGTTTGCTTATGTGCTTGTATAACTCATTTGAAGCAAAATCAAAGAGTGTTTCACGCATAGAGAGATATGCTTCTATGAGTATTTATAACTATTCAAGGGGGTTTTGCAAAGTTCTCAATAGAATGAAATGAAGGATGGTTGCTGAGCTGTGGTCCAAGCAATACACTGCAGAGATTGGAGCAGAAGAGTCCAAAGTCAGCATCTATTAAAAGNGGGAGAAAAGAACGACAGAGAAGATGTTAGTCTTTATCGTAGTACTACTCAGTTTGCTGTTGGTAGTTTCAGGCGTGGCAGTAAGCTGCATCTTGTGAAGAAAGAGCCCAAGCCGGTGTCTAAGGCAATAGGAGCTCCTAACATGGAGACCTTCCGTTTTGAAGCTGTGAAAGCGGGTCAGACGGCTCTAAAATTGGTCTACCATCGGCCATGGGAAAAGAATGTAGATGTAGAACCCCCAGAGACCNTCTCCNTCCAAGTTGTCATACGTTGATGACTCGTGTTAAAGACATTTAAAGAAGAGCATAGAGATAAGATAAATTCTTCAACCAGATGGGGACTACCACATTAAAAAACCATTTCGCCCCTGGATGAGATACTGGGATCAGTATGATAGGATGACTTTTGATCCCTGTGTTCCGCGTGCTGATAGGTAATTCACGATAAATAGATCACCGCCAGAGGTTCCGCAAGAACCCCTGGCGTTTTTTGCTCTTCCCCTTAAAGACCCAAGATGGAGATGCTGATCAGATTGTATGGGGGAAATCCACCCATGTTGTGTGTGAGCCCCAACTTCGGATCCGCTATCTGCCTTGGTCCTGCCTTCCCCTGGAGTTGCTTGTACATCTCGTATGCCATTCTCAATCCGGATGCGCCGATCGGATGACCGAAGCACTTCAAGCCGCCATCTGGCTGAGCAGGGATCGTTCCATCCAGATCGAAAAATCCAGACTCGATATCATCCCTCGCATGCCCCCTCTTGGATATTCCCAAATCTTCATACGTCACCGTCTCCGTGATGGAGAAACAGTCGTGAAGTTCCATCATGCCTATCTCTTTGCGTGGATCCTTTATCCCCGCCTCTTTATAGACCCTCTCCGCGGCATGAACGGCCGTCTCGACGTGGGCACCATCCCAATCGGTGTACATCAGCTCCTCTCCTGAGCTCAACGCTATCTGAAGTCCCTTAATGTAGACGGGGTCTTCTCTGTAATTCTTCGCGTCTTCGGCTCTAACGACGATTGCCGCCGCCGATCCGTCGCTGACGCCACAACAGTCGAATAATCCGAGTGGCCACGCAATCATCGGTGCGTTCACGATCTTATCTATGCTTGCCTCCTTTCGAAGGTGTGCCTTTGGATTTAAAGTTCCGTTGTGGTGGCTCTTCGATGATACGTGTGCCAGCATCCTCTTTCCTTCATCCGGTTTTAGACCATATTTATCGAAGTATTTGGTTGCCATCATCGCAAATCCACCGGGGGCGGTCATATTTGGGAAAATCAGTCTGTTTCTCGTCCCCATTGCAGATCCAAAATCAGGTAGCCCGCCGTAGCCGGTATCTTTGAGCTTCTCCACGCCAAGCGCCAATGCGATGTCAGAGGCACCTGAAGCGACAGCATAGGCGGCACCTCTCAACGCCTCCGTGCCTGTGGCACAGAAGTTCTCCACCCTCGTCACCGGAAGAAACGGCAACTTCAATGTCGAAGATAAAGGCACGGCGCTCTTCCCCACATCCACCTCATCAAAGCAAGAACCGAACCAAGCCGCGTCGATCTCTTTTTTTTCTATCCCCGCATCATCGATACATTCCACAAATGCCTCTACGATCAGGTCTTCGGCGCTTGCCTCCCATCTCTCTCCAAATTTTGTACAACCCATCCCTATTATAGCAACCTTATCTTTTATACCCTCTACCATATTCATCGCCTCCTTTATCCTTCTCGTATCGGTGTTGCCTTCCAGAAATATTCATGAACACCGCGTTTCTCATCGACATACTTCCTTCTAAAGCTCATCTCCACGGGCATATCCACCTTGAGCGAGTCGAGATCGCAATCGGTCAGATCAAATAGGTTTCTTCCTCCCCCATCAAAGTCTATCATACCGTATATCGCCGGAGGATTCGGGCTGAACGCCAACATATCTCCGGTATATGTGAATAGACGACCTTTCTTGTCGGAGAAGCGATAATCTTCCATCTCATCGATAGCTCCACAATCGGGTTTCACACACACCCTCTGGGGCGGATATTGTGGGGTACCGCAACGCTTACACCTCGAGCCAATGAGTCCAAGAACTGCCTTTCGATCCCTCCACAACGCAGACATCGATGTAGGAGCGCATTCTTCGCCACGCCCTCCGGTATCGATCGTGATCAGATCGCGGCAGACGGCAAACCTCTCGTAGGTATCCAGATACTTCTTTGCTTCCAGATTCTTTTTAATCCCCCTCCTCTTATCCCTCATCTTCTCTATCTCATCGGTCACCTCAAAGAAGATTGCATCGCTCCCATTTCCGTGGCTGGCGAGGAGAATCTTATCTCCAGGCTTGGCGTCCTCGAGTGCCGCAACAAGTATCATTAGGGGATATGGGGTACCTGCATTGCCCACAGTGGTGAACATGTGTTCTTGAATCTGGTCGGGTTCAAAGCCCAACTTCCTACCTATCGCCGCGTGTCCACCGAGATAAAGACAGGGATAGCATACCTTGGCAAAATCTTCTGGTTTCAAGTCATATTTTTTTAGTAGCCCAGATATCGCCTCTGGAATGAACTTGCCGTATCCCTCGTCTCTGATCCATCTGTCTTCCCAACTGCGATTATATCTGTCCCCCTCCGCCCTCCAATGATCTACGAAATCATAAGAGAGAGAATAACTGCCTTCCACACTCGCGATCACCCCATCGTCACCCAAAAGGAGAGAAGCAGCACCATCCCCATAGATCTCCTCCTGATAACCTCCGGGCTTTCCCAGACGACAATCGGATGCAGAGATCAAAACGTTCTTTGCCGATCCAGCCTTGACGGAATCGCATGCAGAGAGTAAAGCACCAGTACCCGCCTTGACGGAGTCGGTAAAATCTTCTGTTCGTATATCTGGACGAAGGTCTAAGGCGGTGGAGATCATCCCTGCATTTTGTCTCTCTTTGTATGATGGAGTTGTAGTGGCGAAGTATAAGCCATCTATCTCCTTCCGGTCGATTCCGTTTAAACAGTCTATACCTGCTGCAACCGCCATGGTGAGGCTATCCTCGTCGTAGTTTGCCACTGCTTTCTCCCCGGGCAGCATGGATGCCGGATTTAACCATCCCATCGCCAGGTAGATATTCATACGGTCTATCCGATGGAGGGGTATGTATGCCCCATATGAGGTAATTCCGCTCATGGCAGATTACCTCCCATCGTTTGTCCGTTTTCGCAAAGTATTCTCATCATTGAATCACCGTAAAATATCCAAATATTCATCATATATAAAGATTGTAGGGGTTATAAACTTTTAGGATGGCAAGTTTAACAGACACAGGGGTAGAAAGTTATAAATTTTTATCCATGCAGAGAGAGGCACATAATTTGCGAACTCTGAGATGGCCTCTTTCCAGATTTTGTGCTTATAATACTAATGCAAGAAGAAAAATGAGTTACGAATATTTTAAATAGAACAAATACAACTAGAAGGAGGAAGTGATGATCAATGGATAACGTGCTTTGGAAGGCGAGAGTTTTCGTGCTATGGATACTAACGACGTTAGCTTTCTTGGCCCTTGGTGTATTAATTGTTCTTGGCTCCACAGAGGCGATACATCTGGAAACTGGGATGCGGGTTGTTTGGGCAATTTTCTTTTTGGTCCCGATGATCATGGCATTTCTTTCTCTGATATTAAAAGATTCGGCAAATCGGTGGACAAATCTGGTCGTGGGTACAATCTTTTTGATTTTTAACGTCTATCATTTATCGGTGCGCCTGATTCAACCTCAGATACGTAAACCCGATCTGTTATTGATTATCTGTTCGATGATCGTATTTTCGGGGTTGATCGTCTGGTATTCGTGGAAGTGGCGTATAGTAAAAGCATGAAAATGAACGATCTTTCTTTCTTAGATCAACCGTGGATCCTGCGGCTCATATTCCATCCTCGCAGAGATACTCTTAAGTCTCCTGTGAAGAACGCAGAAGACCACTTCATCGAGGTTGAAGATGGAATATCGATCGGATGTCGATTCCACGTGGCAGATCCAGATTGCCCAACGATCATCTATTTTCACGGCAACGGCGAAACCGTTGGAGATTACGATAGTATCGCTCCTTTCTACAACCGAATGAAGATCAATCTCTTCGTCACGGACTATCGCGGATACGGTTTGAGCGGAGGTGAGCCGACGGTCACCAACATGCTGCAAGACGCCCGCGTCGTCTTTGAGGCGTTCGATGATATAATCAAAGAAGGTGGATATAACAAAAACGTCTTTATTATGGGCCGCTCATTGGGGAGCATTCCTGCGGTCGAGTTGGAATCACTCTACCCTACGAGATTTGAGGGAATGATCATAGAGAGCGGTCTTGCAGGAGTATTTTGCCTCTCCACAGGCCTATCTACCTTCTTGCCCGGCCTGAACATGAAAATTAACGCCGCGAAGGGGATAGAGGAATTTAGTAAGAAGATCGGCGGAATACATCTTCCCACGCTGATAATACATGCGCAAAATGACCATCTTGTACCTCTTATAGCAGGAAGAGAACTCTATGACCGCATCCCCTCCAAGGATAAACGATTGTTCATCGTACCAAATGCAGATCACAATACGCTGATCTCGGTAGGCTGGGAGAGATATTTTAAGATAATTGGGGACTTCGTATTTGGTCACATCTGATCTGATTATACGGTTGCAGCCTCTTCAAAAGTATACACGTTCCAAGATGGTGACAGAAGATCGGAGTTACCGGTTGTACAGTTCTCTCACCACCCCAATATTTCCAATATCATCTCTCCGTTCGTCCACTGGTGTTTCCAGGATTAATGGCAGCTTTCTAAAGATGCTATGCCTTAACATCGTCTCAAATCCTCCCTCTCCGATCTGTCCTAGTCCTATATGCTCGTGCCGATCCAATCTGGAGTTTAGGCCGCCCTTTGAGTCATTGAGGTGGATGATCTTCAGATGTTTTATGCCGATCACATCGTCCAACTTCCTAATCGTGCCTTCCAGTCCCTCTTCGTTCCTCAGTTCATAACCAGCGGCGAAAGCGTGGCAGGTATCAAGACAGACGCCTATCCTTTCTCTCTCTTCTATGCGGTCTATGATGTAGCCTATATCTTCGAATGTGCCCCCCATGCTATTCTTTGTCCCGGCGGTATTTTCCAAGAGGATCATCACGTCGTTCTCAACTTCAAAAAGGGCCTTATTGATCGCACCGATTATTCTCTGAAAGCCCTTGCCTCTTCCTGTACCAAGATGGCTTCCGAGGTGCGTCACGAGGTAGGGGATGCCGAGGGAATTGCAACGAATAAGCTCAATCATCAGCGATTCTACGGAACGTTGATAGACCTCGTCCTTCGGTGTGGCCAGATTGGGCAGGTACGGCATGTGATCGACGGCAGGGGATATACCATAATCCTCTACTTTCTTTAGGAATCTTTTGGCATCGTCGGACACCAATTCCTTGAACTTCCATCCCCGCGGATTTCTTGAGAAGATCTGAAACGTGTTGCATCCCCTCTCTCTAGCTCTATCGGCTGCCTTATCTATCGATCCCGCGATCGAGACGTGTACGCCGACCCTCACTTCTTCTTCAGTCATATCTCTACCTCGATCCCAAGGATATTTCTCGCCCCATAAAAGACGTCTCTCGCAATGAGAGAGCAGCCCACCGATGCTATATCTCCAAGAGAGGTTATATCCTTCTTCAACAATCCTTTCATCTCATCGATAAACTTTTCATTCTCCGATACAAAACCGCATACGAATATATCTGCATCTGACAATAGCACTTCCATCGCCGAGATCTCCATCGCTGTCAAGAGTGAGAGTGATTTGAATGCCAGATCTTTTTTATCAAGGTTCTCTACATACAAGAAATTTGTGGGTGCTTTTTTCACCCCTCCAAAGCCAAAAGCGTCGTTTGCAGATATCTCTCCCCGGTCTATCTTTCTTATCGCCTCCAGATCGAGGGGACCCTGATAGATGCCGGGAGAGAAGAGGCAGGCGTCCAAACCGCCGATAATCCTTCCGTCTTTAACGCCCACAGATACCGTATTTGCCCCGACGTCGCACAATATGAAATTTCTTGAGTGAAATTTTTTAAGTACATAATAACAGTCCCCAATCTTTTCTGGGCTTGCATGGTGAGAAAAAACCTTAAGACGAGGGTCTATTGGGCTTCTTCGGTGGATTCCGGGGAGGACAATCGTCGGGATCTCATGCCCGCGAAATAGGTCATATATGTGTGTCCCCCCGCCAACGTAAGATCCTGCACCGCCATCTTCGAGCAGTCCCCTATTTTCAACGTCCTCTATCCGTTTTATTTTATGTATGCCATCCCCCATAGAATACGTCAGTGCCACGAGCTTTATATTAGACGGATCAATGGATAGGCATCTTTGCATGAAGGATAGAAGCTCGTCGAAAGATATTTTAGATGCCTTCTTCCTATCCAATTCGAAAGTTTTTTCATCATGAGAGGAAAAACGTATGGCTCTGGTGCCATGATCGACGCCGATGAACATATATGCTGATAATTTTAGATCACATATAAAAGAGAGGGTCTTTGATATGGAGAAACCAATAAGGCGGTGTGAAGAACACGGGTATTTCAGGGGGGAGAGATGTCCAAGATGTGATTCAGAAGGAACGTTTATTCTCGGAAGGGAGAAGACATATAGACTTGGACGAGTGGTTTCAGGTAGCTTAAGACATTTTCCGGATGAAATTGGGATCAAGGTGGATGCAAGCGGTTGGGCAGGCGTGGACGAGCTCTTTCACGCGCTCGAGAAGAGATATGGGTGGATAAAGATGAGACATTTAGTTGGCCTCATCAAGTCTGATGAGAAGGGACGATATGAGATGAGCGGTTCTAAGGTGAGAGCAAGGTATGCCCACTCAATAAATGTCAACTTGGATTATCCTCAAAACGATCTTGAAACGCTCTATTATGGAACGAGTGAAGAAGAGGCGGATATGGTCTTGTCAGCAGGATTAAAACCGATGAAACAGAGGTACGTCCATCTGAGCAAGACCTATAAGAAGTCCGTTGAGGCCGCAAGCGCACATACCGATAGACCGATAATTCTTAAGATCGATGCTGGGGAGGCACAGAAAGATGGACTAAAGATTATGTCTGCCACCGACGAGATCGCACTCGTCGAAGAGATACCGCCGAAATATATAAAAATAGTATCCGCCGATGTGGCGTAACATTAATATACAGAAAAGAGGAAGGAGATCGAGATGTCATTCGATCTAACATTGTTTGCAAAGACCGCTGAAAGGATCAGGGAAAGAGCGCTCGAAGAAGAGAGGTTGATAGACAATCCTTCGGATGAG
This sequence comes from Candidatus Methanolliviera hydrocarbonicum, assembly GCA_004212085.1. GTDB lineage: Archaea > Halobacteriota > Methanoliparia > Methanoliparales > Methanoliparaceae > Methanolliviera > Methanolliviera hydrocarbonicum. The sequence continues at coordinate 1,911 of RXIL01000094.1, read as the reverse complement.
GTATTGAGATCGATTGTCGAGAGGGAGCCGGAAGTTAAAAAAACGATCTATGGAAACCTCGTCGCATATAGTGAACCCACATCGAGGGCAGCAAATTTTACGGAGAACTCCGTAGATCACCCGTTCGGAGAAGAAGAACTGAAACTTTTGAAACTGTGCGAAGAGGTTTTGGCAAAGGAGAGATTGATCTCCGTGGATAGAGTCGTGGGCGATAAACTGAGTGGAACGACGGTCAGGTTGACCGTTCCGGAAAAATTTGCACATGTCGCTTATGGCGGAAAAAATCTCTTTGCCCCAATAAAAGAAAAGATCGAGAGACCGACGTATGAGATGATCATGTTCGCCGACGACGCTTTCGAAGCCAATAAATCAAAGCCGCTCTCCCAGAAAGATATTGCGATAAGGTTGGCCATGCTCGATGACGGAAGGGTCATCAAGATCATCAGGAACAGCAATTACATTGGAGAATATAAGAAGGGAGTATTTGCGGCAGAGGATTGGAGCGCAAAAAGAAGGGGAGGAATTTTCCTGCATGCCGGTTGCCGGGATGATCGCATACAATCGGCGCATGGAGACTACAAAAATGTCAGATCACTGTTCGTTGCATTGACCGCAAATGGGAAGACGACAACGACCTGTAAGATCCTGGCAAGAAAAGAAGGAGAAGTATCCTGGCTCATACAGGACGATGGGGGAACCCTCATGCCCGATGGTTCATTTCACGGATTTGAGGGCGGGGGAATATATGCAAAGACAGAAAGTGTAGACGTAGAGATCCAGACCGAGATATTCTACGGATTATTGAGTCAGAATACGTTGTGTGAAAATGTCTATGTAACAGAAGAGGGAGAGATGGACTTTTTTAACTTTGAGAGAACGTCCAACGGGAGAGCAGTCATATGCCGAAGAGATTTCATGCACGCTGGCGTAAATATAAGTGTCGATGGGATAAATAACATCGTTCTAATCACAAGGGGGGCAATAATACCTGCAGTATCAAAATTGACTTTAGAACAGGCGACTGCTCTAATGGTGCTTGGCCAGTCGATGGAATCCTCGTCCGGTGATCCAGAAAATGTGGGAAAGATCAGAAGCGTCTTTTTCTACGATCCGTTCGCGGCAGGAGATAGAGATGAACACGCAAATAGGTTTTATAATATACTCAAGAAGTTTCCCAACATAAACTACTACTTGCTAAACACGGGTGGGATGGGCAGGGGATACCGGTATAAGGACATAACATTGAGTCACACGATGAGCATATTGGATTCCCTCTTAAGAGGAGGGCTGGAAGATTGGATAGATTCTTCCACGGGTTTTAAAATCCCAAAATCTGTGAGGAACGTGGACGATATCTATTTTCATCCGGAGAAACTTTATCCTGTGAGCGAATTTGAGGAAAAGCAGAATAAACTTAACGAAATTAGAAGAAAGACAATAGAGCGTATTGAAGGTCTACACCCAGATATAAAGAATGTTTTTAGCAAAGAATAATGGTCTATCCCTATTAATCGAAAGATAAAAAAGGAAAGACTAAGTTCTTATGTTGTAATAAGCGTAGGGCCCTATTATCGCTACCCAGGTCCCTATAAATAAAACGATTATTAAGCCGATGACCAGTGACAAGATGAATATATAGATTGCAGCTCCCAGGTACATCGGTAATCCCATGAAGATTCCATAAACGGCGTAGCCGATGGCGGTCGATATCAAAAATATCAGGAGTGTGAACAGATAATTCTTCTTTGCCACTTCTATGGATTTCCTAAATCCTGCCACCGCCCCCATGTTGTCCATTATTATTGCAGGATTTATATAATAAAAAAAGACGGTAATAAGATAAGCCACGACAAACATAGCAATTATCATACCGATCATCACGGCAGGATTCTCTGTATAGACGAGCAATAA
>RXIL01000176.1 GCA_004212085.1 Candidatus Methanolliviera hydrocarbonicum | reverse complement strand
TACCTTGATTTCTCCTCTTGGGCGAGACATGTGATCAACCAAGAGGAAATAGCTTTAGGGTTTAATAAACTATCGTATATTAGGACATTACCAAAATTTATTACAACAATATCAAGGATATAGTCAAATTAGATTTGGGAAAAGGTGGTCTAATTTGATATTGTCCTATACACGGCTTCTTTTCACCCTATTAACTTAAATCTTCCCTCAATACCTCTATATTTCTCATTAAGCCAACATTCATTTTATTCAACTTTTTAAATAAATTTGGATTTGGTAAAGTTTATTTGTGATAAAAAGAAAAAAAAGAAAGAAAAGAAAGAAAATCTATCAGGTGGTGAAGATATGAAGAAGATAAAATTTGGCATCTATCTGCCGGTTCCAACAACGCCCGTCGACAAGCTCATTAAAGTTGCCCGTATCAATGAGGAAGCAGGATTCGAATCTATCTGGGCCCCAGATCACCTATTATTCATACCTCCGGGGATCGTTCCAGAGGCGTGGACACTCTTGACTGCTATAGCTATGAATACAAAGCGGGCCGTCTTGGGGACATGTGTTACCGACCCGCACAGATACCATCCCGCCGTTCTGGCACAGAAGGTAGCTACTGTGGATCAGGTATCTGGTGGACGCGTGATATTGGGCATTGGTGCAGGAGAGAGTATGAACCTGGACCCCTTTGGAATAGAGTGGAATAAACCGGTCTCCCGGTTAGTCGAGGTCGTGAAGATCTTGAGGAAGCTGTGGTCTGGGAATGTATTTGATTATGACGGTGAATTCTGGAAGATGAAGGATGCGTCATTACAGATACAGCCCATTCAATCTAGATTACCCATCTACTTCGCGGCAAATAGCCCCCGTATGCTCAGGTTGACAGGTGAGATAGCAGACGGTTGGCTTCCTCTACCGTTGAGCCCAAAATTGTATAAAAAGCGCTTAGCTATCATCAGAGACAGTGCTAAGGAGTCAGGCAGATCTATAGACAAGATAGAAGCTGGAGCATACCTGTATACGGCGATTTCCGACGACGCAGAGGAAGCACGCGGGGTGATAGACTCGATGAAACCTGTGATCATCCCTTCTCCTGTAATCCTCAAGGAGGCTGGATATGAGGTGCCTGATGAGATTCTTTCAGTAAATTTTACCCAACTCTCCTCCGCGGGGGATTCATCAGAGCAAGAGAGATACGCAGAATATATAAATTTGATACCGACCGATGCCGCAATGGAGTTTTCTATCGCCGGCACCACCGATGATTGCATAGAGAAGATAGACGCGTTCATGGACGCCGGCGCCGAGCACATCTCACTCATAAATATTGGTCCAGATCCGCGTCGTGTAATGAAGGTGTATGAGGAGGAGATCATCCCACACTTCAAAGGGTGATAGGAAGGCATTCGGATAGAAAATTATATAAGGAAATAATGAAGTATTAAATTCTAAAAGGAGTGCGCTAAATTTGGATTATAAAACGATCATTTACGAGAAAGATGAAAATGGAATAGCAACTATAACGTTCAACAGGCCCGAGAGATTGAATGCCATTAACTTCTTGATGTTCTGGGAGATGAGGGAAGTATTAAAGGAGATGAGCGAGGATGAAGAGGTGAAAGTTGCAATCTTCACGGGGGCAGGACGCGCATTTTCTTCCGGTGCCGATCTTGACTTAGAGGGTGGTTTGCCAGAGGAAGTCAAGATAGATATGGATGATCTGGCCCAGAAGGGTTTAATACTCGATTTATTTGATTTTGAGAAGCCGACGATCGCGGCCGTGAATGGGGTCGCGGTGGGGGGCGGTTGGAATATTGCACAGGCATGCGATCTCGTATATGCATCCGAGAAAGCCACAATGTGTTACATCTTTGTAAAAAGGGCACTCTTACCAGAGATGGGAAGTACATATCTCCTACCGAGGTCGGTTGGGATGCACAGGGCAAAAGAGCTATTCTTCTTTGGTGACACGTTCGATGCCAAAAAGGCATTGAAACTTGGTCTGGTGAATAAAGTTCTCCCGGCAGAAGAGTTGATGATAGAAGTGAAGAAGGCGGCAGAAAAGTTGGCTAAAGGTCCGGCAACGGTACTCAAACTGATGAAGAAGATCGTAAACAGCCAGCTCAGAGAAGATATATCGCACGCGTTAGATTTGGAGAATGCGGGGTACAGTAAAACAGTTGGTTCTGAGGATTTCTTAGAGGCCGTTACTGCATTTATAGAGAAGAGAGAACCGAGATTTACGGAAAAATAGCGAGAAGATCTAAGGGACCTTCTCTTCATAGTGGGGAGTCCTGACGCCAAGATCTCTGTCCATCTCTCTCCATGCATGCCCCGTGAGCTCCAGAACGACACCTTCTACCACGAGATACGCCGTAGCTCTTTCTCTGATGCATCCCGTCCATGCGTCTTTCTCTCTTCCCACCGAAGCATGAAGGTGTATCTCTCCTCCTGCAACGGTACCTATCGCTACGATCTCCCTACAATCGTTGAAGTATTGTTTTACAGGTTCAGGCGGAGCAAAACACGTTTTTGGACCAGCAACAATATTAGCATTCTTTAATGCTCCTATCAGGAAAAAAATGGCGTTTTCCAGGTTTTTCTCCCTACAAAACTCTTTGAGTGATAAGAGTACATCTTCCCCGTGGGAAAAGCATATGTTGAACGTTCGCTTTACCGAGCTCTCTTGGTAAATCATGATGAAGAGATGGTTAGGCGTGGGATATAATTTTTGTGCCGATGATGTGATCTTGCATCCACAAAAGAGTTAAAAAGATTATATAGAAGTATAGAAGTATACAAAAAGATTGAAAGGAGAAGATATGAGAGAAGAAGAGATCAAGCCTACGTGTGCAAAATGTTCAAAGAATCCATGCTATTCGGATCCAGAGGCGAAGAAACCAAAATTTTGCCCGATGATAAACAAGAAAGAGGTAATAGAAGAAGCGATGAAGGAATACAAAGGAGAGATATTAAATTTTTATCAGGCATCCGCAAGACAGGAAAGAGATGGATATTTAAGGCCGTCCGAGGTGATTCATCCAATCAAGTGCAGAGTCGAGGAGATCATGGAATTTGCGGAGAAGATGGAATATAAGAGATTGGGGATTGCATTCTGTATCGGACTTAAGGAAGAGACATCGATGCTCACAAAAGTCCTGGAAAATAATGGATTTGACGTCGTATCTGTCTGTTGCAAATGCGGTGCATTTGATAAGGAATACATCGGCTTGAAAGACGAAGATAAGATAAAACCAGGGAGACACGAATCGATGTGCAATCCCATATCTCAGGCAGCGATATTGAATGACGAGAAGACCGAATTTAATATCGTTCTGGGGCTTTGCGTCGGGCATGATTCTTTATTCTTCAAATATAGCGAGGCACCAACGACGGTTCTCGCGGCAAAAGATAGATTATTGGGTCACAATCCCCTTGCCGCTCTCTATAGCCATTACTACTCCAGATTGTTGAAGAAGAAAGATTGAACTTTTGAATTCAAAATGTCGATAGTCTCTTTCCAATCAGTTCCCTATGAATCTGTGGTGTACCTTCCGTTATCTGGCAAATTTTTGCCGCATGCCAGAACCGGTAAACTGGATAGTCGGTAGTTGCCGCATAACCACCATAAATCGTGAAGGCAAAGCTTGCAACTTCTTCGGCAAGTTCTGCAGCAAGCATTTTGCCCATAGAACGTATTTTTGGGTTGGGAATTCCTCTATCAGCCATCATAGATGCTTTGTACATTAAAAGTTTTACCGCCTCGATCTTTGCCGCCAGAGATGCAAGTTGGTAGCTCAGCGACTGGAAATTAAAAATTTTCTCTCCAAATAATTCACGTTGGTTTGCGTAATTATATGCCAGATTAAATGCCCCCTCCGCTATTCCAAGACACCATGATCCAACCCACGTCCTGCTCCAATCAAGCCAATCCATTGCATGATAAAATCCCTTATTTAGTTCACCAAGAAGATTCTCTTTGGGTACCGTGACGTCGTTAAAACCTATCTCACCAGTCCCATTCAAAGTATAACCCGGAAGGATATCCAATCTGTTAACCGCAACTCCTTTGTCCTTTGCATCCACAATGATCTGACTTAGTCCTTTATATCGTTCTGGTGAAGTTCTTGCGATGACCACGACATGGTCTGCAATAGGCGCATTTGTAATAAATGTCTTTGTGCCATTTAAGACATAGTAATCCCCCTCTTCTCTAGCGCTCGTCATAATTCCTCCCACATCAGAACCTCCTTGTGGCTCAGTCAGTGCATATGACCAAATTTCCTCACCCCTTGCAACGGCCGGCAAGTATCTTTCTTTTTGCTCATCAGTTCCATGCTGTAAAATGGCCTCTACACCTATATGCGTTATAAGAGCAAAGCTAAAACCGGGATCTACTTTTGTTACCTCCTCTTTTATCAAATTGTCAGCAAAGATTCCGACACCGGCGCCGCCATATTCCTCCGGTATAAAAGCGGCTATGTATCCTTCCTTTGCAGCTTTTTTAATTGTGTCGAAAGGGTACTTTCTTTCTTTTTTATAATATTCGTCGCAGATTGGTTTAATCTCTTTTTCAGCAAACTCCTTTGCAGCCCGTTGAATATCTATCTGCTCAGGAGTTAATTCAAAATCCATCCGTTACTCTCCTACACCATCGCATATCCTCCATCAACACTTAGCGATTGGCCTGTTATATCCCCAGCACATCGTTCAGACGCAATAAACAATACAGCACGGGCGACATCATCGGCTTTGGTTAACTTTCTAAGAGGATATGCTTTTTTAGCCTTTTCTATTATTTCTGGGGTAAATAATTTTTTCATTCCACCGCGCCACATACTTTCTCCGCCCACCTCTTCTTCTGTTCTTGGCACTACCAACCCGGGGCAGACCGCATTCGCCCTTATGCCATATCGGCCAACCTCTTTGGCTATGCTCTTCATAAAGGCAATTGTACCAGCTTTACATGCGGAATAAACTGCCTCTCTATACTCTCCTATCTTGCCCGCGTCAGAACTTATAGAGACGATACATCCACTATTTTGCTCTATCATGTACTCCAGCGCGGCCCTAGTACAATATATGTTGCCCTTTAGGTTAATATTTATCATCCTCTCCCATTTCTTCGAATCTTCTTTCATAAACAACTGGTCGCTTACCCAACCAACGTTATTAATTAATGCGTCTATCTTACCGAATTCATCCACCACTTTTTTCATCGTTTTTTGAACGTTATCCCGGTCTGTGATATCTGTCTTCACCTCTATCGCATTTGTTTTCTTCGCCTTTATCTTATCTACAACTTCGTTTGCCTTCTTCTCATCCATATCGGCAATTATAACAGTCGCTCCTTCGCCACCAAATGCCAATGATATCGCTCGACCTATGTTCGAAGCTCCACCAGTAATGACCACAACCTTATCTTCCAATCCTAAATCCACTTCAATAGCTCCTTTTAAATTTTTTATATTTTTATGGGTATATTTTAGTGCTTTCTTTTGATAGCTGTGTTTCTTCCTGCTAAAATCATTCTATTTCCAATTATAAATAGCTAACTGATCGATGGCACTATCTAAAACTAATGTTTAATAGAGTTAGAACGAGATATATGAGGTGCCTGAAGAGTAAATATCCAATCTCTCATGTCATGCTTTACATTTATATCTTTATCAGCTTTTTACACTCAAAAAGGAGGGTGGGATAGCATAGCGTGAGCTATCTAAAAATTTGTGGAATGGGGGGGAAAAAGTTGTTTTTATTCAAAACTCTCTACCTAAATTAACTCAGTTTCACCCAACTTCTTCAAATCATCTCTCGTGTTCACGTTAAAGAAACTCCTCAACTCTGAATCTATCTCCTTGATATCTTCTATCGGAACAAAATTAACGTTTTTAAGCATCCCCACACAAGAAAATATCCTTCTTGCACCCCTTTTTATCGCGATCTCGCAGGCATCCAGCATAGGAATCCTTCTGTACACAGAATGCAGTGGTTCCCCATATCCGTTCTCCCACATAGGAACGGCGGCATCAAACCCTTCACACGAATCGAATAAAAAATCGACTACATCCACATTTAAGAAGGGCAGATCACACGCAAAAATCCCACAGTACTCCGCTCTTGCGTATCTTAATCCCTCATATATACCTGCGAGGGGACCAAAACCTTTGATTGAATCGATTAATATCTTTACATCCAAAATTTTCCCCAATTCGATCTTTTTATCTTCCTTACCCACGACCACGATGATCTCATCGACGCATCTTCCCACCCTATCTATAACGCGCTCTACCATCCTCTCGCCATTCATCTCGATCAATGATTTATCCACNNCTATACGGGAGNTATTTCCTCCTGCCAGTATGATTCCAGCCCTCTTCATCATTCTCCGAGAACAGTTATCGCAAAACTTCTCCTNCTTGGCCCGTCAAGTTCGAGGAAGAATATCGACTGCCACGTTCCGAGCCACAGCTCCCCCTCCTTTATCGGAACGCTTACTTCAGGAGATAAGATAAGGGATCTTATATGACTGCTCGCGTTGTTATCGATCCTGTTATGCAGGTAATTGTATATATCGTCTGGAACGATTCGTTGCAGAGACGCCAGAAAGTCCTTCAATAATCCCTCTTCATCTTCGTTTATCACGATCGAAGCGGTCGTGTGCCTTGTATAAACATTCACCAAACCCTCTCTCACGCCTGACCTTTCAACTTCCCTCTTCACATCTTCCGTTATATCAATGAATTCCATCTTATGATCTGTTTTTATCTCAACGGTCTTCATTTAGATCATTCCTCAAAAATCCTCTTGCCAACCTCTCCAAATCATCCGTCTTAATGGGATTTGGAATACCAACATCCTCCTTTTCCAATTCCCCCTTTCCCATATATTGCTATCTGTCTTATTTTTCAACCTTTTAGTTACATTAATAATGTCTTTATTGTATTAATAATACCTATCGTTTTATTCTTAACCTCGCTTAAGTCATTATCATTTGGTCTTCCGGTGATATCTCCAAGCCTTCCAAATTTATTCATCTTCTCCCACTGCTCCTTTTTGCGTCCGAATTTTCCATCCAACTTCTCTGCTCTAAAACTACCAACTACAGTAATGGGTTCTATAATGAAAAATCCTAAATGTTCAAAGAATTGTTCAACGTATTTTATTGCCGGAATAGCCTCATGAATACCTGTGTGGGGACCTGCATAGGTACAGAAGACCACAGCAAACTTGTCCTTTAATTTGGGTGAAGATGGTTTGAGGTATCCTTTCTCGTCCCTATAATAATGGAATTTATCTTGCATGTACTTCATTACGCTCTTTGGTGGCAGGAACTCATAGACTGGTGAACCAACGAATAGAAGGTCATAACTAAACCAATCGACCTTGAGATCATCTTCAATCTTAAAAATGTCGCAGCGATAACCTTCTTCCTTAACAGTATCATAGATGGTCTTTGCTACAGCTTCAGTATTGTCGGTATAACTCCAATATAAAACCAAAATTTTCATCATTTACCACCTTACTTTATCCATTCTTCCTAATCCTCAGGCATCTCCGCGGCATATATAATCTTGGGATCGATATCTCTAGATCCCTTACTTTTTCCTCTAATATCTTCCCGGCATTGTGAGAGGATCTGGGGCAAATTGATCTCGGGAGTCGTCTCCAGATCTTCAAAGACAAAGCGAGCTCGCCTACCTTATCGCTTATCTTTTTGGATAAAGCAGCATATCGTGACCCCGACATTCTACTATTGTGAAAAAGCCAGTACTCCCCACAATTTTTCTTGCTCTTGACATCTTCATGTGCCCGGGATCCATGAAGAGAATGCCACCCTCTTTAAGCATTCGGTAAATCTCCCGAAACAGAGCATTGCGATCCTTAATTATATGGAGTGTGTCGAGGAGTAAGACCAGGTCAATGCTTGATTCTTCAATTCCAGTATTATAGCTATCTACAAGGATCGTTTCTACATTTCTTAGATTGGCTTTTGCTGCCAGATCTTTTACATACTTGATAGCGGGTGGGGATATATCTACCGCAAATACTTTGCCTTTAAATCCAACCAACTTTGTCATCGGTATCATGTAGCGTCCAGGACCACATCCATAATCTACCACTCTCATCCCTTCTCTCAATGGAATTTTCTTTATTTTCCGGTTGGGGTTACAGAAGATATCCATAAGCTTATAGAACCTCGAAAACCACTTAAAATGCTCATCAGACATCCGCTTGAAATCTGTTTCTTCCGCCTTGAATTTGATCTTCTTCTCTTTATTCATTCTCCTCATCTTTAATCCTATATTGATAACAGACGCATTTCGCCTAACCCCATTCGAAGAGCCAATTTCTTCTCAAGAAGTGTAGAGAACCCACCCTTTCACAAAATCAGATTCCTCTTTCAAAGATTCATCGACTTCTGGAATTTTTCTCTTCTCCAAATCTTTGATGTTCAAGAATGCTTCATAAGCCCTTACTTTCACAAATATATCTTCGTCTTTTACCAGATTTTTTAGAACACTCACTGCTTTTTCCTTTTGTTTTGTATCAAGTTTGGGATAGGCTTTGTTTAATGCTAAAGCCACTCTCCATCTGATGCCTGGATCGTCAGCTTTTAGGAATCCTAATATCCTATCAAAGGATTTATCACTAATCCTGTACGGCAAGACCTCTGTCAGGGCCTCCAGTGCTCCATATTTCGCGGCCTTTTTCTCATTCTTTAGAAGATCCTCAAAACACTTAAGGATTTTATCCTTTGTTCCGTCTGAAATGCAGTCTTCCAGGGCAAAGATTGAGGCTCTTCTGGTGTCCTCATCAGGATCTCGTACAGAAAGAAGGAGCGTATCCAGTATTTCTTCCTTTTTCGAAGAATCCGCAGATTGATAGAGTTTCCCCAAAGCAGAGGCAGCGCACACCTTTCTAAATCCTGTACTCGACCTTGCAACGTTTAACACCCTCTCGATATCTGCTTGCAAGCGTTCTCTGTCTACCTTCGCTGCCAACCTTGAAAGAGCATATGCCCCATTCCAACTGGCCGTGTCGTCGCCCGTTTCGATAAGCTGAACTAGATTCTCTAATCGATTTTGACCTTCCCACATCTCTATCGAGGTAATATCTGCCTGGATGCCTCTATCGCAAATGTGAGATCGTAATTCATACATCCCACAAGGCAGTCAATGATGCTATCATGCAATTCTTTCTCCTTGATACCGCATCGTCCAAGTATGTGGATACAACTAAGTGTTAGCTCTCTCTCCTCTTCTTTACCCCTCTTTTTTTCGCTCAAGATCTCAATCGAAAGCGTCAGCAGTTTTTCTCTAATTTCATCGATCCTTGAAGGATCAAGCCCAATCTCCTTAAATTTCTCCGGGTGATCCATAGCCTCGGCAAAGTTAAATAACTGATCACTAATATCTTTCAGTCTTTCTCTGTCCAATTCTTCTATCCTCATCTATTTCGCCTTCTCATACCAAATTGCTGGTGCTAAATATTCGGGATAATGTTTAAGAAG
>RXIL01000137.1 GCA_004212085.1 Candidatus Methanolliviera hydrocarbonicum | reverse complement strand
TGAGCGCCTCGGTGATGGATGATCTCGTCGGTTTGATCTTAATCATCGTAGCGGTCGGAACGGGGTCTCTGCTCGGGCTATCTGCTAAAATCGCGATATTCTTCTTAATTACGCTCTTCATCGGATTGAAGGTCATACCAAAGGTGATGGATATGGGAGATAGAACGCGTTCCGCGGATACGCTTGTGGCATTTTCAATTGCGATCTGCCTCATCTTTGGAGTGATCGCGGGGGAGACGGTCGTCGCACAGATAGAGGGTGCCCTCATTGCAGGATTGATCATAAATACGACCGTTCAATCGAAAAGAGTTTTTCCGGTCATCAGGACGATTGGATATTCACTCTTNATCCCTCTATTCTTCGTCCACATCGGAACGATGGTCAAATTGTCTGTTTTTCTCATTCCAAAAGCCCTCGCATTGTCCGGAGCAATCTTATTTATGGCCATTGTAGGAAAGATCGTAGGACGTGGAATATTTGCGAGGATAGGAGGTTTCACGCCCAGAAAAGCCCTTCAGGTCGGTGTGGGAAGCATTCCGAGGATGGAGGTGGCGTTGGTCTCGTTGATGGTTGCGATACATGCCGGCGTAATCAGAGGAGCAGTCGCAGATACGCTCGTTGCCGCCACTTTCATATTCGTCACCGTCACCACATTTATAACGCCGCCCCTGATCAAATTTTCATTCAAGAGAGAGCTGGCCGAGATGCCAGGGGGAAGCGATAGTTAATTTAAGTTATCTGAAAGAATGGGGATATTTAGTAGATCTAAAAGATTAACTTTAAATTCTAAACTCCCATTGAAGAGAAGAGGTGCTGGCAGATGTCCGAAGATCATAGAGAACTGTTGGATAAATTTTATGAGAAGAAGATCGATGAAGTTATGGAAAAACGCCTTGAGAATATCCCGATCATCGAACGTGATTTGACGGTTAAGGATGCCGCAGTATTTTTAACTATAAAAAATCGCGCATGGGTGGTGGAGAGCAAAGATAACAGAAGACTTGTTGGCGTGATAACCGAGAAAGACTTTCTAAATCTCTTTTGTCCAAGGAGAAGAACTTCATACTTTGGGCCTCCGGATAAAATGTCTTTACATTATGAACTCTTCGAAAAGGCGGAACATATCATGTCGAGAGATCCAATAATATGTAAGGCGGATGAAAAAGTAAAAGATGCCTTGAATAAGATGACAACTCACAACGTGAGAAACCTTCCGGTAGTGGAAAACAACAAGATTGTTGGTGAGATAACAATTCATCACCTGATAAAGAAATTTTATGGCATCATCAATTCTCTTGGGGATGAGCAGTAAACAGCAGCATAGGATCACTCTATGGTAACAGAAAATATCATTTTATTAATCGGAATCATGCTAGTTGCTGGCTTTGCTGTGGGTAGGATAACCCATAGTTTAAGGATTACGGCAATCGTTGGGTATATTATTGCAGGTATAATTTTGGGACCCGCATTTCATCTCGTAGAATTGAGCCCTCATACGATGAAGATGATAGTTAGTTTCACGCTTGCCTTAGTTGCTTTTATCATTGGGGGACATTTACAGCCGATTTTCTAAAGAAAGCCGGCAAGAGTACATGGGTGATAATATGTGGCCAATCGCTTGGTGCTTTTATCCTTGTGGCCATCGGGGTATATCTTGTTACGCATAATATGATCGTTGCATTGATTCTTGCATCTTTGGCACCTGCTTCAGCACCCGCCGGTACGATGGCAGCTTTACATGATTGTAGAGCAAGAGGTCCTTTGAGTACAACGACCACGGCGGTCGTCGGGCTGGACGATGCAACCTCGATACTCATCTTTGCCGTCACCCTCGCTCTGGTAGAAGTTATGCTCGGTGGCTCTCCTTCAGCATCCACCATGATCGTCAAACCGTTGATGGATGTTGGCGGGGCAATAATTTTGGGGATTCTGATTGGAGTTATATTTGCATATCTGGCAAAGATTATCAGGGGTAGAGAGAGTATGCTCATACTCTCTTTGACTAGTATTTTGATCTGTGCCGGGTTGGCAGAATTTTTAGATGTATCACTGATATTGGCCTGCATGTTTCTGGGAGCAACATTCATCAATTTGGCCCCAAGCGTGGGTAAGACATCTTTTGAGATCATAGAAGATATTCTTCCACCAATATATATCATATTCTTCATCGTGGCAGGAATGCAACTACGGCCAGATCTGCTGATCGTGATGGGGGCAATCGGCATAATATATATTATATGCAGGATGACTGGAAAGATGGGAGGCGCTTACATCGGCAGCATAGTGGGAAGGGCGGAACCGGTCATCCAAAAGTATCTGGGATTCACGATATTATCGCAGGCGGGCGTGGCGATCGGTCTGGCGTGTATGGTCGCTGGAGAACTTTCTGCTTATGGAGATGTGGGTGTAAAACTCGGATCCATGGCAATTACAATAACTACCGCTACATCCGTTGTTTTTGAGATAATTGGACCCATGGGGGTTAGATATGCAGTTGGTCGGGCGGGGGAATGTGGATAAAATCGAAGATTTTATCCCATACGAGTACAAAGATTCGCACATGCTCATATACAAAGAAGTCGATATAAACGTTGCCCACAGAATATTAGATTACAATGGAGAATGTGAGAACGTTCACGGGCACGCTATGAAAGTTCAGGTCTGGTTAAGCGGGGAGATAATGGAGAAAGGAGGACTTTTAGCCGATTTTAAGGATGTAAAAGATATCGTAGAAGATCTTGATCATTCCATCGTTCTAAAGAGGGGAGATCCATTGGTGGATTGCATAGATACAAAGAAGGTGCTCATGGACGGGGAACCGACGTGCGAAAATTTATCTAAATTGATATATAAAAGGTTAGACGGTCTAAAAGAGCAGAACCCTTCTTTGAATGTGGAAAAGGTGCGGGTGTGGGAAAATCCAAGATCTTATGCCGAATTTTACGAAGACGAGAATGCTAAATATCTGTGAATTTTTTATCTCACATCAGGGGGAAGGAAGATTAATCGGGGAATTGATGTACTTCATCCGCCTTGGCGGATGTAACTTAAATTGCATCTGGTGTGATACGAGGTATGCCAAATACGAATTCAAAGAGTACCGATTAGAAGAGGTCGTGGCGAAGATTAAGGATGAATGGAGACGTGGGAGATGGATCTGCATAACCGGCGGGGAGCCCTTGATGCAGGAGAATAGTAAGAGATTGATTGAGATACTCGATAGAGATTATAAAATTTTATTGGAGACGAATGGAAGTTTTCCGATCCCCTCGTTTAAAAATGTCTTGGCGAGCATGGATGTGAAATGTCCAAGCTCGGGGGAGGAGAATAGCACCCTTCTTTCTAATATAGAACTTTTAAAAGAGAGAGACCAATTAAAATTTGTCATAGGAACGAAAGAAGATTATGATTACGCTCTAAATATTATAAAGAAGTATAAACCGCGGTCTGCCGTTGTCTTTCAACCACAGGGGGGTTTAAGAACCAGACCAGAGGATTTTGAATGGCTATTCAAGAGAAGTAAAGAGGATTCTTTGAACGTTCGAGTGATCTTACAGCAACATAAACTCGTCTTTGGAGGGAAGAGAGGTGTCTAAAAAATCTAAAAGAGCCGTTGTCCTTCTTTCTGGTGGTTTAGACAGCAGCACGTTGGCTTATTATGTCAAGAGCATCGGTTATGATCTTTATACGATCACCTTTGACTACGGGCAGAGGAGCAGGAGAGAACTAAATTCGGCAGAGGAGATCGGAAGAATATTAGGTGTTAAAGAACATAAATTCATAAAGATAAATTTGAGAGAGATCGGCGGATCGGCATTGACGGATGAACTGGAGGTCCCAAAAGAAAGAGAAGAGCTGCCCGCGACAGAAGATAGGGAAGACATACCGATAACCTACGTTCCGGCAAGGAACACGATATTTCTCTCAATAGCCCTCGCATACGCGGAGGTGGTAGGTGCAGATGCCATCTTCTACGGCGCAAATTGCTTAGATTACTCGGGATATCCAGACTGCAGACCGGAATACATCGACGCTTTTCGAGAGGTGGCAAGACTCGGGACGAAGAGGGGGGTGGAAGGTTCTCCAATAAGGATCGAGACACCATTTCTCTTTTATGACAAAAGCCAAATAGTAAAGAAGGCGTTAGAATTAAACGTTCCAATCGAAAAAACCTGGAGCTGTTACGAAGATGGTGAGGAACCCTGTGGCAAATGTGAATCCTGTCTTCTTAGAAAAAAAGGGATTGAAGTCCTGACGACTTCGTCGTGGTATGCCAAAAATCGAAGATTTTTGAGCAGGGCGAAAAGATCTTTCAAGTGATCGACCAAACCTCTTCATCGCCCACTATCTTCTTTATGATGAGCCCTACCCCCCACAGGTTCTTCAAGCTCTCATCTACCGTATGACTGGAGAGATCTAACATATATTCTATCTCTTCCGTGGTAAGTTCTTTATTCACGATGAGCCGTAAGATTTTCCTTTCCGTGCTGCCCATCTCCAAATCATCGATCATCTCAAACATCTCCCCTGCGATGCGCACCAAGAGGGATTCAACGGATCTTATTGCCGCGTTCATACGGTTCTCTATTTCACTCAACTTTATAAGCTCTCTTGACATATATTTTAGCCCGATGCCTCCCCCAAGTTTTTCTATGGCATCCGCCTCACGTTTCAGATCATTTAATTCATCAAATAGTTCGTCGAATTTTGGCGAAAATGAGATGTTTCTTGTCCTATCCTCCGCCTCTCCATCTATCGGTGTGGCTTCGATCCCAACTCGATGAGAGGAGATGATCATGCTGATATAGAAATTATTTACTATCTGAAAGTATTTCCTATTCTGCTCTGCCACATAGCTCTCTATCAACCCCGCCTCATTCAGTTGGCTGAGATGCCTTATTATTGCTTTTGGAGCGATGTTCAAGCGCCCTGAGAGCTCTGTGACATAACAAGGCTTGTTGGAAAGAAGACCAATTATGTTTCTCCTCGTCTTATTTCCAAGCAGGTCCAATAGCTCAAATACGTCAATTTCTTTCACTGCTATGACAAAAAGTTATTTTTTGTTATATAAATAGTTTTTGGGGATACGGTCTTCATTGCATGTGAAAATCTCTGATTTTCACGGTGCTCAAAATCTCTTTGAGATTTTGGCATGCCAAACTTCGTTTGGGCACACCAAATCAGAGATTTGGTTGCATTTCTTCCAATATCTCCCTCGCCCGATCCATCCTTATACTTCCGTCACGAATAAGCCTTTCTGCCACTCTATCTATGAGTTCTCCCTTGGCACCCGCCATCGCGGCTATATTCTTTGCGTGGAGTTTCATGTGTCCTTTCTGTATCCCCTCCGAGACCAAAGCTCTGAGGGCAGCAAAATTCTGCGCCAAACCTAAGGATGCACCCACGCAAGCGAGTTCCTGGGCACTATGGACATTCAAAATTTTTAAAGAGACTTTATTAAAAGAAGAGGAGGTGGCGCCACCTATGATCCCGCACAGAAGTGGAAGTTCGATGCTTCCAGATAGATCACCGTCTTCCGTCTTTTCATACGTGGTTAAAGAGTGGTAGCCCCCCAGAGAGGCATAAGCATGTGCCCCCGATTCCACAGCTCTAAAATCGTTTCCTGTCGCTATCGCCAGGGCATCTATGCCATTCATTATGCCCTTGTTGTGTGTTGCACACCTAAATGGGTCGGAATTGGCAAACTCCGTAGCCATTATTATCCCGTCTGCCACTTCTTCCCCTCCAATGGCATCTTTGTCAAATATCGCATAAGCCCTAGCAAGCCTGTGCGTCGCCAAATTTGAGATGATTCTTAGTAGAACTTTTCCCACACCAATCTCTTCGATTGTAGGGGCAACCGCCTCAACCATCGTATTCACAGCGTTGGCGCCCATCGCATCTTTCACGTTCACAAGCAGATGAATGATCACTTGTGAGGGAAGAACTCTTGCCGATAGATCCTTTGCCCCGCCACCCAATTTTAAAAGAAGTGGATCCTCTCTATTTGCTATCTTTAAGATCCTCTCCTTCTCGTTCAATATCTTACATTTTGCCAAAGCGGGATTTTTCGTGATCAATTGTATCTGTCCAATCATGATAGGTTCGTCCGATATTGCGTGAAACCCCCCTTTCACCCGCGCCATCTTCGCGGCATTCGACGCGGCTGCAACGACAGAAGGCTCCTCGATAGCCATCGGGATCAAATAATCTTTATCATTTATCAAAAAATTTGTTGCTATCCCCAATGGAAGGGGATGAACACCTATGACGTTCTCTATCATCCGATCCGCGTCTTCAAAGGAGATGGTGCCTGTAAGCGCCTTCACATCTTCATTGGAGAGTCCTGACGTTTTTGAGGATGCTTCAAATCTTCGATTTGAAACTCGCAAATCTTTGATTTGCGATGCTACAAATTCTTTAACCGTAGAAATCCTCTTCTCCACGCCCAACTTATAAAAACCAGGAATACGAGAATCTTTTCTCATTTAAACCTCGTCCGCCGTAAAAATTTTGGTAGAGAGCGGTTTTTTCACGATATTCCCTCTCTTCATCCCTACAAGGTATTTGATGCCTTTATCTGAGGAGATATCCAGAATTCTCTGCGTTATGACGCCATCAAATATCACAGCTTTGATACTCGCCTTAGCGTCTTTCAACTCTTTGACCAGATCTCTTACTGCTACCTCTTTTATCACTTTATCTTCATCATCCAAAAGCTTGGCGGAGAGGGTTTCGTTGAGTTCTCCCGCGTATTTTTTATACTCGCTCAGTACCTTTTTTCCTTCTTTCACCTTTGTCTTTTTCTCAGTTGTCTTTTTCTCAGTTGTCTTTTTCTCCGCCTTTTCTTCCGTCGGCTCTGCAGTTACTTCTTTTCTCACGGCTAATTTTTTTGGCCTAGTAGAGTTCTTTTTAGTTCTTTTTGCATTTATAACCGTCAGTGCCTGTTCACGCGGAAGTTTATCTCTCAGAGATTTTATTACCTCTTTTTGACTAAGATCCTCCACGCATTTACCTTCTGGCACAAATGCAACGAAGTCTATATCGGCCACCTGTAAGAGCTCCCTCAGTATCAACTCTCCGCCCCTATCTCCATCTAAAAAGGCAGTCGTGGTCTTCTCTTTTGATATTTTAGTGATTTCAGGTGGCACGTTTGTTCCTTCCACTGCTACTGTATTTTTAATTCCATACCTCAAAAGGTTTAAAACATCTGACCTCCCCTCAACTATCAAGATCGCATCAGAACCTTTTACGTGAGGACCAGCCGGAAGTCTGTGTTCTCCATATTCTGAGATCTCTTCAACTCTAACTGCCTGTCTAACCGACTCAATGATCTTCTCGCTCTCCAAAAGCTCATCTTTGAACATCGATGTTAAAATTTTCTTTGCCCCATCAACGATCTGCTTTCTCTTCTCTGCCCTTACGTCAGAAATTTTTTGCACCTTCATCCTTGCAATGCAAGGACCCACCCTGTCTATCGTCTCCAACGCCGCGGCCAGAATGGAGGTCTCTACCTTATCAAGACTTGAGGGGATCAAAACGGTTCCATTAGATTTTCCCCCTTTGCTCGAGATAGTGACATCTATTCTCCCCACTCTACCGGTCTTCTGTAACTCCCTCAAATCCAAACTGTCATTGAGGAGTCCTTCGCTTTGACCAAATATTGCTCCTACAACATCTGATCTCTCCACTACACCATCGGCGTAAGTTTCAAGCTGAATTATATATTTTGTTGTCTCTAATTCATCTACTCCCATCATAACCTCCTTTAAGATAACTACATTCCAAAAAAGCAATTTATCGCCCACACTTACCTTTACTATCTCATCCACAGATGAGCTTTGCCCAGATAAACCTCTCTAAACTTTGAAAGGCGGATGGTTAACAGATTAGATGAACGATCTTAACTCTCTTATAGTTATCTTCTCGTTTCGTGTTCTTTCATTTCCTCTTTTTGGGATGATTGCTATTTTTTCGTCATAGTTTATTGTAATGACGTCAAAAAATATATGGATTAGAAGTATTTAAGTTTTTCCATTTAAAAATCTGAGATTTGCAAAAAACTTATCTCCTCAGCCTGATCTTTAGCTCACCATCTCCTTCTTCGATCCAATATTCCTTAAAATTGGTGGCGGAAATCATTTCAATAACTTCCTCCCGCTTATACGTGCGGAGTGGATTGAAGAGCACACCAAGGGTAAAGAGCCTATAGAATAATCTCTCGCGAAAGGTGAACGAAGCCTTCCATCTCTTTTTATCTATTTGGGATGAGACCCTAGCCGGATCATATATCCATGCTTCCCCACCAGATCTTAGCACACGATAACATTCTCTTAACACCTTAACAGGATCCTTTAACATGTGTAACATGCCCGTGCTGATAACCATACCATAAGAGCCGTCCTCAAATCGCAGATTTGCCGCATCTCCAACCTCAAAATGCACTCTATCAGCAACACCCGCTTTCACCGCATTTTCTTGTGCCATATTTATAAGCTCGCGAGTTAAATCAATGTCATCAACTTTGACAAATGGAGATCTTTTGGCCATCTCGATTGGGAGATACCCCGGACCGGTGCCCAGATCCAGAATGGTATCATATTTCAGATTCGATACGATCTCTTCAGCCACCCGCCCATAGTAGCTTTCTACCACCATCCTGGTAGCCTTCTCATAGATAGAAGCCATATTCTCTGGTATTTTCTCAATTATCCTTCTACTCAATCTTACCACTTTTTCCCTTTTCCTACTAGCTTATAACCATTTCTCCGACTAAAATAAATTTAGGGATGTAAACCTTTTCCCCATTCCGACCATCTTTAATAGTCTTTCAAAAGATCAATCATTCTACAAAACAGGTGGAGAATTGCATTATCTCAAAAGTGAAATTTCTGAGGAAAGATTTAAATATTATAGTGTTAAATTTATCTTTATGAAAGTTAGAGAAGCCCTTTCCGGCTCCTTTAAGATATTGAGGGGAAAACCGATATTTTTATTGCCGATGATAATAGTGGTCGTGTTATTGGGCACCCTGCTTGGATTATATGCCCTCGCGGGTTTTAATCCTTTGGTACCCGAAACTATGGTCGGAACTTTACCGACGTGGTTCTTTCCGGCGTTTTCTGTATTCCCTATAATTATGACGGTGTTATCTCTTCTCATCTATGGTATGTACCCCTCGATGGTCAGGGACCATATAGAGAAGAGGGAATTAAATCTTAAAGATTCGCTTCGTTTCTCATACCACAAATTCTGGTCTCTTCTCGGTGCTAATTTGCTCGCAGGATTGGTCATGGTGGCTGTCATTCTTGTCATCACGATTCCTTCGACATTATTGCACGTCTATACACAGAATCCTGCCGTGATGATCGGTATGATGATCGCCATTATGATCGTGGCACTCTTGATCGGTGTCTTTTTTTATTATATATATCCTGCAATAATAATGGACAACATGAAGGCGGTGGCAGGATTTAGGAAATCCATAGAAGTGGCAAAGAAGAATTATCTGTTCACACTCCTGATATTTTTGATACCGACCGCCATCAGCTCCGCCGTTTATGGAATCTTCATGGGATTACCGATGTACCTGGGAGCTGCAATCTATATATTCATCTTGTCACTGGTCAT
>RXIL01000140.1 GCA_004212085.1 Candidatus Methanolliviera hydrocarbonicum | reverse complement strand
ATGTTCGCCTCTGAGGATCCCTGGCTTATCATCATAACGTTTATCTTCCTTTTTGCGAGCGCAGAAAAGACCCTAGCGGCAACGCCAGGCGTCCCCATCATACCGGCACCAGCCACCATGAGAGAAGCCACATCTTCTATAGCAGTCACGGCCTTCACAACTCTCTTATCTTTTTTATACCCCTTCACGATGCGTGTCCCTGAATTAGAAGGATTGAACGTATTCTTTACACGAACCGGGATACCCCTATTCATCGCCGGTTCTATCGCTTTTGGATGTATAACACTCGTTCCGAAATATGTGAGTTCCATCGCCTCCAAATAAGAGATTATCGGGATCGTTCTCGCTTCTGGAATTATCTTGGGATTGTATGTCATTATTCCGTCTACATCGGTAAATATCCATATCTCATCCGCATCAAGGGCAGTTCCAATGATGGACGCCGTGTAATCAGAACCATCTCTGCCCAGAGTAGTTATCACGCCATCAGAGTTCTCAGTGATAAAACCGGAAACGACCGAAACTTCTTTTTCAAGGAGAGGTTCAAGCTTATCTCTGATCATCTCATAAGATTCCGGTAAGGGACTCGCGCCTCCGAAAGTGCTATCCGTGATTAAACCCGCTTCCCCTCCCATAAAAGATTTAGACTCAACGCCCAAAGACCTTAGACAGGCAGATAATATCGGTGCACTGATCCTCTCTCCGAAGGACATTATATAATCAAGAGATCTCAAAGTCGCCTCACCTAAAAAATATATTCCGAGCAAGACCTCTTGAAGTTCTCTAAGCCCCTCGTCAACCGTTTCTATGACCTCTATTCGTAGCTCTTCTTGCGGGATAGCTACTTCTATTGCGGAAAGATGTCTGCCTCCCATCTCCTGAATGAACTTCTCTATCGTCTCCTTCTTGCTGTCTTTAATTAAAGTTTTTGCGATGCCCTCCAAACTGTCTGTAACCCCTTCAAGAGCAGATAAGACTACAACGACCTCGTTCTCTTCAGAATATTCTTTCACTATCTTGGCAACGTTTCGGATCTTTTCGCCGTCCCCAATGGAAGTGCCCCCAAATTTCATTACCAATCTGATCTCTATTCCCCCTTTACCCGTTGAAGTTTTAAGTTCCATCTTTGAGCTGTGCGCATTTTAGATCTTTTATATCTTTATTCTCACGTTAAAAAGTCTCTCAAGTCTGGGAATCTTCTTCTTAGCCCTGCTCAAATTGGCAGAACTGTAATCGTCCCCCCTCATATAAGAGCATAGGGCATCCAATTCACCTTTTGAAAATATTAGATTTAAAGCTTCCGTATCTACATTCTCTAAAAGCCCCTTTTCGTCCGTTATTGCCTTCTTTAAGCCCTCCTTTAATAATATATCTTCATCTTTGATCCACCGCCAATCTTCGTTGTATTCTTCTAAAAAAATTTTATTACAACCGCCACACTTCACCACTATCAAATAATTCTTATAAAACTTATGGTAAGAGATAGTCTTGGTCTCGGATTGGCAGAATTTGCAAATTCCGCCATAATCATCCCCCCCGCCCAACTTCTCCGTTTTCACGTCGTTAAAAAAAAGCTGTCCACCTTCGGAATTATATATGTAGGGCACGACTCTTTTACCAATGCCTTTTAGATTAAGTTTTCGAAAAAGGTATCCAAAAAGCTTCGCTTTTTGAGCACAAAGATATAAATGGGTTGAAGATAATAAAAAGAGAATCAATGAGAAGATCTTCCTACCTTATAATTGGCATTGTTCTCGGAATCCTGATGGGTGGCATCGTTGGATATCTGTATTTTGAGTCGGTTCCATCTCCTTTCGAGGAAAAGGTTGGGGTAATATACGTAGAAGGGACTATGATTGCCGGAAGGGGCGACGGAAAAGAATATGTTGGCTCGGAAGATATAATTAGCCAAATAAATAGAGCTTTAGACGACAATTCGATAAAAGCAATCGTTTTGAGGATAAACAGCCCTGGGGGAACTCCCGCGGGGGCACAAGAGATCGTGGGAAAGATAAAAGAGGCTAAAGAGGAGAAACCGATCGTCGTCTCGATGGGAGATACTGCCGCCTCGGGGGCATACTATATCTCTGCTCCGTCAGATTATATATTCGCCGAGCCCGATACCATCACCGGGAGCATCGGCGTAATATCCAAATTTGTGGATAAGAGCAAAAAATACGAGAAGGAGGGAATAGATATCACCGTCGTTAAGTCTGGAGAATTCAAGGACATGGGTGCCGACTGGAGGGCTTTAAGTGAGGAGGAGCGCGAGTATGTTGAGAAGATCGTTGAGGATGCGTGTGAAAGATTCATCAAGGAGATTTCTGATGATAGAGGTATCCCTTTGGATGATGTCAGAGAATTGAGCGATGGAAGAATCTATCGTGGAGAAGAGGCTAAAGAGCTCGGATTGGTGGATAAGATGGGGAATATGGAAGACGCAATAAAAAAAGCGGGTGAATTGGGAAGAATTGAAGGGAAACCCGGCATAAAGTACATGAACCCGCCAATCTCCAAGACGACGATAGAGGTAATACCCCGTGAAAAACTTATGGCCGTCATATAGACTTATATGCCTGAAATTAAATCAAGCAGCACCTCTTTTGGATCTTTCGCCTTTACAACGCCGGATGCTAGGAGCACACCATCAGCTCCTAGTTCTATAGCCGATCTTACGTCTTTTCCATTTGATATTCCAGCACCACACAGAACTTTAATCCCTCTATCTATCCGTCTAACTGCATCGACGGTATCCGAGACGATCTCTGGTTCTGCTGTAGATACCGATATTCCACTACCTATAAGCCTTGGAGGTTCTATGGCGATGGCGTCCGGTTTTAGCTCAGCTACTGCCTCACTAACGGCCTCGTTATTCGTACAGACCATTGAAGATAGCCCGAAGGAACGAAGTTTATCTATCAGAATATCTATCTCAGATATCCTTATTCTGTGTTCCGAATGGTTTATTAAAGATCCTTCAGCCCCAGAATTTTTGATTGCCTCCGCAGAGACCCACCCTGTATAACTTCCCACATCTATCGGATCTACGTGCTGTGAAAAACACGGCATACTAACCTCCCTGCATACCAATGAAAGATCCGTCTGCTGTGGACAGATGACCATACATACACCGTTCTCCTCAAAAACTTCCTCGCAGATCTTGGCCAACTTTAGACCGTTCTCCCCTGAGGATTCCCTATACGCCTTCATGTTCAAGGCGATCGTCGGCGACTCAAGATTCATGCGTCCACAAACCGATCTTCGAGCTTCTCTAATATGCTCGGTAATGTCGTGTATTCCATCTCTTCCATCGGCAATCTATGCGGCTCAAATGGTCCGTGTCTTCTCATATAATCTGCTATCTCCCCTGCTTTCTCTCTCGCCAGATCGAATGCAGGATCGTCGAAGAGATCGACCGGACCAACAAGTCTTCCCTCTGCTATTTGAAATCCGGCTGCTATAACCCTCGGCGGGCCATCAAATCTCGTGCATCTGGCATCTTTAAAAGAGACCGGCATCATCGGTCCGTTGTGGCTTCCCCTCATCCATCCGCTGACGAGATATGGAAAAGAGAATGGTTCCAAGACCTCTCCAAGTGCAGGCAGACCACTTTGTGCCCTCACGAGCGCCACCGGGTCATCTTTGCCAACATATTTCCCGGCGGTTTGATAGAGTTTTTCGGTGCTTATTGCCGCAACGGTTTCTTCCTCCGGCACCTTCGGATTTTTTTTTGGGTAGACGCTCTTTATAACATATCTGCTCTTGGCACCTATCAGAGCCAATATATCATACATCTCCTCTGGGNTCTCCATGAGAACCTTTCTGTGTCTTATGATGTCGAATATCTCAAATTTGAACCCGCTGTGTAGGCTTGGATCGATTATGAGCCCCGCTGTGTTGAAAGGATCGGCGAAGATCCTGAAGATCGGAAGGTTGAATGCTCCAGGCTCCGTTTTATCCATCATAAACGCGATCAAAGGCTCTCCCTCACGCTCCGTAAATTCCATCTCGGCGACTCCCGGACCCATCCCCCGCACGTTTCCGCTGAACGCATCTTTTAAGAGGTCCTGGCCGGCACCGTAAAGCTTAAGCTCTTTTGCCATCTTCGTGGCTTTTTCGAATGTTTTCCATGCCAGTTTGTGGATTTTCTCATTGTCTGTGCCTTTCCTGTGGCTCATTAAGAGTTGAAGGTCGTCTCCAGCGGCTAAAATCTTAAAATCTATTAACAGACCGTCTTTTTTTGCCTTTTGCAGATTCTCATCAGCCACTTCCATTAATCTCGGGTGTACAGAGCTATGACCCGGATATCCCCCGACGTCCGCTTTGATCAAACTTATGGTTATCTTCTCCATCTTATCTCCTCTGTCGTATCTCTTCCAAGTGTATAAAAAGCTTTTTTTTATTTCGCTTATCTGGTAAAAAGTGGGAGAGTTAGATACCAGAAGGCTTCTTTATTGGTGGTTCAGGAGAAGGGGATTATAAGAGTAACTAAAAAGAAAAAAAAGAAAAAAAGAGAGACTAAATCTGTGCAATCACCTCGTCCAACATGGATTGATAATCTTCCGGTTTTCTCCAGATGTCCCCAAAAGTCATTACCGCGTTTGGATGATAATACCGGTCGATGGACAACACCGTTACGTGCGGCGCGAAGTTCTTGAGCGCAGACATCAAGCCAGACGCATAATAATAGAGCGTTCCCAAATATATCGCCGTGTCGTAGTTCCCATTACCGTCCAAACCCTTCCAT
The DNA here is from genome assembly GCA_004212085.1 of Candidatus Methanolliviera hydrocarbonicum. Lineage (GTDB taxonomy): Archaea > Halobacteriota > Methanoliparia > Methanoliparales > Methanoliparaceae > Methanolliviera > Methanolliviera hydrocarbonicum. The sequence goes on along the minus strand of RXIL01000140.1, from coordinate 4,932 downwards.
TCTGGATCTCTCATGCAGTTCGTCAGCTCATGCAGAGAGAAATACTTCACGTTATCCGTGTATCCCTTCTTCATAAAGCTATTTATCGCATTTCCGGTTGCGGCGATTGGGATTCCTTTCTTTCCGATCTCTATCGCCTTATCTATCATCCCATCTTCAGATATTTCAGACCCACAGATCAAAAGGGGTCTCTTTGCCCTCTTGATCATCTTTCCGAGAACCACCGGCGCGGTGACTCTCCCCATCTTTGGTCCAGGGATGTTTGCCGCGTCAAAAGGTGCCATTTTAAGTTCTGCCATCTAGATCACTCCTTTTTATGTTTGATCAATCTCGCCAGATTCGTCGGATCGAATGAGGGGTCATACTTCACGGTGGGTCCCTCAAGTATCTTCTTTGCCTTCCAGTCGATCTTCCAACCGTGATCCGACTCAAGCATCTGCATGAATTCCGCCTTCTTAGCCATCGGAAGATCCGTTTCTCCCCTGACGAACACCGTCCAGTCGTCCGGGTACGCTCCCAGGTACTTCTTGTTTAGATCCATGTAATGGGTCAATTTTATCGACCTTCCCGCGGGCGTATCAGCAGCTCTCATACAGAGTTTGGCCATGAGCGGTAAGCATTCCTCGATAGTCTCCGCTGCGATGATGCTATGCTCAGGGACTGGACCAACATATACCTTTTCGCCGTTCCTCGCATCATATACATACCAATCTTCCTCTCTGTCTTTCCTGCCCATGAATGCCCTTCTGTACTTTACGCCGTGCGGACCAACAACAGCAGGAACTCCTAATCTATTGAAGCCCGTGGCGATTGATGCGGCCTTCTGAGACATTGCCCCCCATGCGACACCACAGGCACCTACCCTGTTCAATATATAATCGGCGATCTCCTCGTAGTTCCCTCTTATATTTCTCTGGGCGAAGATGTTCGCGACCTTTATCGCGGCGTCGTGTATGTGCGCGTTCGAGACGCAGGAACCTATGTTTATGATTCCGCCTCTATCGAAGACGTCTGGATGTGTCTCAAAGATCGTCTTTCCTTCCTCGTCTCTGTACAACCCGGTATCTATCAGCATGCATCCCGTCAAGCAGACGATGTAACCCCGGTCACCGAACTCTTTCGCGATGGTGTACACGTCTTTGGTCCCGTTCGGGTAGTTTCCACATCCGATCGGGGCTATTATTCCGGGTATAGTCCCCAGCACGAGCGGTGCTCCGACATTCCTTATCTCTGTATCAAAGATAGGACCCCTTGCCTGCCTTATCTTTCCCTTCTCTGCCTGTATCAGAGGCCACGCAGCCTTTATCATCGTGCTGATGATCGGTATGTTCTGTGGGCATACCTGTTCACATCTCCCACATCCGATACAGATATCGAATTGCGATGCCAACAGAGAGATGTCTCCTTCGGCGGCGAGTTTATGTGCATCACCGATCCTTATTCCATTCGGACACGCCACCGTACAGTTCCCACAATTGGTACAGGCTTCCACCTGTTTCTTGAACTCTTCGTCCGAGAGGGTCCAGCCTTTCTTCCTCCTGATCGGCTTCATCTGTTGGGCGACCTTCACAGCAACTTCACCCACGTTGAGCGGATCCAGTAAAACAACGCCTGGAACGTTTCCAGAGACAAGATCCTTCACGATCTCACCGGGGTCGTCTCCATCTCTGATCTCCATGTCGTGCATCTTCTTGTCGTTCGCGAATATTACGGGCGTTCCAACCTTCTGTGCCTGATAGAGTAGGTCAGCCCTGATACACTGTTCATCGACGACGATACAATCCGCCAGACCTGCCCTTATGACCCTCAACTGCCTTCCAAGTGAGCAGGCAAGTTTAACGATTGTGGAGTATCTGGAAGAGTCGATAGCCGTACAACAGGCACCCCCAATATCCACCTCATCCTCCAGATTGTGATCTATGACGTAATCACATATATTCGTCGCAGGCGGAGCATTGTGCCCTATCACGAAGATGACCGCCTTATTCGTATCTAAAGTTCCCATCCCTACATCCAACAATGGACGACCCGGTCCAACGGGGAAGTTGAATGCTGCCATCTGCGCTATATCTGCGGCCTCCTTTCCCAATGAGTCAAGCATTCCCATCTGGTATGCCTTAGACTCAAAATCCAATGCTGATCCTTCTTGCCCGGTGTGAAGTGCGTCTCCTAACTGAACAATATTCTCCTCTATATAGGTGAAGACTTCCTTCAGATCTGCGACTGTTTTGGGCTTTATTCCCGTTATCAATCGTGTTAACGGAGCCTCAACATTTATCTCTGTTCCGAAGTCGATCGGAATCTTGCTCAGATCCCCTTTCATATGCTCTATGTCGTGTAGCATATGTCTCCCGTGAGCAGCATGGGCACTTGCTCCCACCAAACAGGCAAGAAGAACGATTCTCCCCTGCATCGCTTCTAAGCTCAACCCGCATGCACCTCTCTTGTTTCCGGTTAAGTCACATTTCCCCATTGTGCAGAGCGCACAGACATCACATTGTGGTGCGTAGAAAGGCGGATACCTCTTCAAGAGTACCCTATCCCACTCCCTAAGATCTGCTATTTTGGGCATCGGCGTTGGACCCATAGGAGCCCACTCCTCCTCAGGTATCTTCTCGCCCATCATCTCTTTTATCTCGATTTTGACGTTTTCCAAGCCTTCTATATCAAATATTCCCGCTTTTATCTTCTCCATCTCTACCTCCGAGAACTTGGTTCGGGTTCGTTATGTATGCTATATAAAAATTTCTATAGTTAGGTCTTGCCTTCAAAATATACGGTTACCTCAAAATCCGGTGCCGGTCTGTCTATTAATGCCGTCTCCTCTATTCCACCCCCTATCTCCATATTTATCACCTATTGTTTTTACTTCAACTATGTAATAAGTTTAAAGTTATATTATAAAAAGTTTTCGATCGGGTTGCCCTCTTGAACGGCTCCTCAGCGTCAATAGATTTGATCGTTTTCATCTTAATCTGGCGGGCATGTCATAGCATGGAAGACGACGCTCTTATCTCTATCCGAAAATCCTTCTTTAATTCAGAGAAACTCCATCTCTCATCACACATAAGTATCNTCNCATCCCTGTGTAGGATTATTTATTTGCATTTAAAACATAAAGAGCGGCGTTTGGAAGTGTTCGGACCGGATAGGATATATCGAAATAATAAAGATTTAAATAATATTGTATTCGACGTATAAGTAAGAAAAAAGTGGTGGGAATATATGGTTGAGAAATTTCTTGAAGGAAAAGGTGCACTAATTACAGGAGGAGCATCGGGTTTTGGTAGAGGTATCGCAATTGAATACGCGAAAAGAGGAGCCGACTTGGTGTTAGTAGATATCAATGAGGAATTATTGGAAGAAACTAGTAAAAAAATTGAAGAAGAATATAACCAAGAAGTGGTGCCTGTCGTCTGCGACGTTTCGAACTCTAAACAAGTTAAAAAAATGGCAGACCAAGCGTTCAAAGAAATAGATAATGTATACATATTAGTTAATAATGCTGGAATAGCTGCTAATTACGGAAACGACTTATTGGCAATAGATGAGGAAACATATGACACGATAATGGATGTTAATCTTAAAGGTCAATGGTTGGTTGCAAAATTTGTATGCCAAAAAATGAAATCTCAAAAGTTCGAGCCGTTAGCAGGAAAGGTTATTTGTACTGCATCCATTGCAGGAATTGTCGCTGACGGAGCAATTTGTGTGTATAGTATAAGTAAGGCAGGCGTTATTGCTTTAATGCAATGTTTGGCAAGAAATCTCGCTCCAAAAATCACAGTAAATGCCATTTCTCCCGGGTATCATGTTACAGGAATTTATGAGGACTCCGAAGAAGTCATGAGATTTACGATGGAAGAGGGACACGTCAAAACACCTTTAAACAGATTAGGCACTGTCCTAGATATAGCAAATGTTGCTGTATTTTTAGCTTCCACAGATTCAAACTTTATAACAGGGCATAATTTCCCCGTCGATGGAGGAATCGTTGAAGTAGGTGTTCCAGCACACTATTTAAAAACTGATGTTTGATCTTAGTTCAGCTGATAAAATGATAAATAGTATAGTACCTGCGATTCAAATATGTATAGGGATCGGTTTTATTGGGTTCTGGATATATTTTTTTATGTTTGAAAATAAAAATCCGGAAAATTCAGAAGTATATCTTGGATTTGAGAGGGCTTTTCCGATTCCAGATTTATGCTGGGTAACACCTTCTCTATTCATTGCTGCTATTGGTCTACTCATAGAAGAGAGATATGGATTTTTTTTCTCGATTGTCGCAGGAAGCGCTTTACTCTTTTTGGGATTGCTGGATATTTCTTTTAATTTGCAGAATGGTGGTTATACTACTAAAAAATCAGACGCCATAATGAATCTTACAATAAATTTGATATGTGTGATCTTTGGGCCAATTTTTATGATCTATGGTTGGATAAGTTTTATTTAGGATTATTTACAAATTAAATTGAATACGAGAATTCCGATAAAGAGAAAGAAGGATAAGTATGACCAAAGAAAAGTTAATTAAAAAGCAACCTTTTAAAGGAAAAACTGCGATTGTTTGCGGCGGTTCTAAAGGGATTGGAAAGGCTACTGCTAAAGAAATTTTCCGATTAGGTGGAAATGTTTGTATAATTGCAAGAAACCTTGATGCTTTAAGAAAGGCTGCCGAGGAGATGAAAAGCTTAAAAGTTGATGATACCAAATTTGTTGAGATAATATCTTGCGACACCACAGATATAGACAAGTTAAAGCTGCTCTTGACGGATTTTATCGATAAACATGGAGTCCCAGATTACTTAATCAATGTGGTAGGTTACGCCTATCCTCAATACATCCAGAATTTAACGCTTGAGGACTTTAAGAAAAATATGAATATTAATTATTACGGGCAGTTAGTTCCTATTCTAATCTTATTACCTC
>RXIL01000018.1 GCA_004212085.1 Candidatus Methanolliviera hydrocarbonicum | reverse complement strand
ATTCTACATATATCGCCGGTCTTAGCGGCATCGCCGCATCACTCTTCTTCGCAGGATCGTATTTTGAGAATTCCGCATCGAATACGCTAACTTCGCACCCAAACTCGTATGAAATGAAATCTTCGGCTTTCTTCATCGTCTCAAATTCGTCTACCGGAGAGTTTGCCAATATCTTCACTTCAGCTTGCCCCATCAACTCGACTTCCCTTACCATCTTCTTGGCGAAGTTCGATATCCGCCTGGTATTCGCATGATCTTTAATCGCCGTTCTCATAAGTGATCCCATGTCAAGCGCTCCTTTCACCTTCAATTTTAGCGCCGTCTTATAGATATCCCTCTTCCATTCTGGCGCTGTATAGATCACGATCTTTTTCGGCTCGATCTTTGTGACCGCCAGTATCTCCCTTATATCCTCTATCGTATCTCGAAGAAGGTCTTCCTCGATCTCTATCGAATGGTCTATCTTTCCCTCGTCCACCTCGGGATATCTTGCAAGAGAGATGAAATTTTGAGGACCTCCGTTCATACGAGACCATATCTCCTCGCAGATGTGAGGAATGAACGGAGCTAAAAGTCTCACCCACAGATCTAAAACATCCAAAAGAACCTTCGGGTTCTCTCCTCTCTTTCTATACCACTTTATATCGTTTAAAATTAAGTAAAAAGCATTTTGTAGTGCTCTTCTCGTTTGGATATTCTCCATCGCCGCTCTAGCTTCCTTTATTCTCACCTGCATTCTGTGGAGTATCCATCTATCCCGTCTGGATAGATCTTTTCCACTCTCACGAGAAACTTTTGATCTTTGAATTATATCTTCTGCCAGCCCATAAAACCTTTCAAGTGCCCTCTTTGCATCTTTTACCCTTGAAGATCGCCAATCTGCATCTTGAATGTGTTCAGAATTTCCCAATATGTAGAATCTCGTAACATCAGCCCCGTATTCATCTATCGCCTCCCTCATCGTGAATAAGGGACCTCTTGACTTACTCATCTTCTCTCCTTCCAATGAGACGAATCCATTGACGGCGATCGCCCTCGGCCAATATCTCCGGGGGAATATCGCGACGTGGTGGAAGAGGAAGAAGAGAAGATGATTTGGGACCAGATCCTTTCCAGATGATCTCAAATCAACCGGATACCAATATTCGAACTCATTTCTGATCTCTTTATGAAGATCGCTCTTTTGCTCTCCTATTCCTAAAAGGACGTAATCGAAGAACTGATCGTCCAATTCTTCTTCTTTTATCCTGCCTTCATTTATGTATTTGGATAGAATATAATAAGCCATATATATCGTCGAGTCTGCAAGGGATTCGATCAACCAGTCCTTGTCCCAGGGAAGCCTCGTTCCAAGTCCTCTCCTCCTCGCACACGCTTTATCTTTGAGCCAATCAACTTTATTCTCAAATTCTTTCCTGTACTCCTCTGGAATGATCTTCATAGAACTTAGACAATCCAGAACTTCATCTTTCCATTCTTTTTTGGAATATGTGAGGAACCACTGGTCTTCAACGAGTTTTACGACGCACTCGGTTCCGCATCTGCAGGTCACAGGTTCGCTCAGCTCATGAAAGATATCTGCCTTACCCTCTTTCAGCATCTCCTTCGTTATAATCTCTTTGACCTCAGATACCTTGTATCCCTCATATCTTCTGGTGACATCATTCAAGATTCCATCGTGGAATTCCCTCTTATAAACGATCTTCGTTGCTTTCTCCGCTTTTGGATCCATTTGATCTTTTACTTTTAATTCATCTATAACGGTTAGTGCAGGAAAATCGCCATACCCCGGGAGATCTATGAGCTTTATCGGTTCTATCTTTAAAATTAAATCCGAGATCTCTTCTGTAAGATCATAATCACATCTCCCCTCCTTTAAATCTCTTAATGCCAGATAATCATAAGGAGCATGAGCAGGAACGCTCATCACGATCCCACTCCCCTCGGTCGGATCCACAAACGTCGCCGGTAATACTATCACCTCTTCTTCATTCATCGGATTTTTTGCATACCTTCCGATCAAATCCCTTCCTTCTATCTCTCCAATCTTTTCGGGATGTTTATCCGTATGGGAGAGCTTCTCAAAAGCTCTTTCTCCAATCATCCACTCTTCCTCACCTATCTTTGCGATCAGATAGGTAACCGCTGGATTTACCCATAAGTTCGTCGCGCCGAATACGGTCTCAGGTCTCAATGTGGCGCAGGGGATGATGTACCCATCAAGAGAGAACTTTATCAGCGTATAATCGATGATATTTGCCCCCTCCCCCCTCAATAGATCGTGATCTTCGACGGGATTTTCACAGTTTGGGCACCACCTCACAGGATGCAAACCTCTTGCAATCAATCCTTTACTTTTAAGTTTTCCAAACTGCCATCTGATGAATTTTTTATAAGGAGGATCCATCGTGGTAAATTTTCTCCTCCAATCGATAGAACAACCCATATCTGATAATGCTATTTCAGATTCCTTTTTAAAATAATTTACAAGCTTTTCCGGCGTATTTAGATCGAACAATATATCTTTTGGAATTTTATGCAGATCATTATAGACCTTTATCGTTCTTTCGTCCCTATTTCTTATCAACTCAGAGAGGCCAACGAGCGGGGTCCCCGTAACGTGGAAAGCCATCGGGAAGAGCACATTATACCCCATCATCCTATTATATCGTGCCAGAACATCTCCTATAACGAATGTCCTTGTGTGCCCGACGTGAAGATTTCCGTTTAAGTAAGGATAGGGGACGGTGATGAAAAATTTTTCTTTACCGCCTGACTCCGCCTCGAAGATCCTTTCTTCAAACCACCTCTTCTGCCATCTCTTCTCGATCTCTTGAACGCTCACTTTGAAAACCTAACGGTTCTTCACTCCCATGTCCTACCTTCGGTAGGACAGCAAGATGAAAGAACGCAGTTCTTCCTTTATATCCTCTCAACCTGTATCAACGATTTTATTGGAACGTCGTCTATCACTTCGAGGCCCTTTTTGTCTATAATAACAGCTATCGCTATGACTTTTGCCCCATTATCCGTTAGAAGTTCTATCGTTCCTTTTGCGGTTTTTCCTGTCGTGATTATATCGTCTATTACGATGCACTTCTTCCCATCCACGTCTGAAAAATTACTACTCAAGAAACTTCTAACGTTTTCCCCATCTTTTATATCCTTTTTTGGATGTATTATACCAAATTTAGCGCCCAACTCGTCTGCCACGAGGGAACCGATAGGTATCCCGTTTGTGGCCACGCCCAATACGACATCCACTTCTTGATCCCCCTCTTCCAAAGTTTCCAAGCAGAGATCCGCCAATGCCCAAGATATGAATTTAATTCTCTGAGAGCTTCTTCCTATGCTTGACCAATCTATATATATATCCCTGGGTTTTCCACCCTCTTCTGGTTTTGGTCTTGTGAGAAGCCATGTTGCTGTTTCCATCGAAACGTTGAGATCTTCTGCAATCTCTCCCGTATTGAGTCCCTGCCCCCTCATCTCGAGGGCTTTTTTGATTAGATCATTTATTCCTTTCACCCTTCTTCACCACCTTAATTTTAAGTTTAGATCCACAGATGGGGCATATATCCCCCTTCTCATATATCCTTTTGCATCCTACACATCTCTTCTTCCATATTATATCCCTCTTTATCTCCCCCTGTTGAATCCCCTCAAATTGCATCCCAAATTTTGAACAGACATTCTGGATCGCATAATCATCCGAGAGGACGATGGCATCTTCCCCGCAATCGATCGCCTTTGCCAAGAGAGAGATATCGGTGGATGAGAGTTTTTCGATGTCCCCCGTCTCTTTTGCAATTTTTTTAACTCTTTTAATTGATTCTTTCCTACTGCTTTCTATCCTCAACCCTTTTTTGACTGCTATATCCAAAAACACTTTCTTTTTACCCAAAAGCTCATCAACCACTTCAGGCACCGTCACTGCCTTCATGCCCCCAACATCGTACCCGAGTATGAAGACAGAGGTATCCAAAACGAATATTTTATCGGCCATCTATAGATCGCATAACCACATGGTATATATCGGATAAAAAGTTGTCCCTCTCGCCCTCTCTGTTTGACGAACAATATTTGAGTTACTCCCCCCGTCTCAGCATCAATATGGATAATATGTGGGCATAGCAAGCTCCTTTTTAACAAAAAGTTTATATAGGTTTATTTTAAAATTAGGATATGGTGGAAGTCTAAAACTGAATATTGAAGTTTAACTTCCATTTAATCTTAGGGAGGTGAGAAAAAAAATGGTTGAACTTCCAATTGCACCGGTTGATAGGATCATTAGAAATGCCGGAGCTGAGAGGGTTAGTGACGACGCAAGGATGGCGTTGGCAGAGGTTCTTGAAGAAATAGGAACTAAAATGGCCGTAGAAGCTGTAAAATTGGCCAAACATGCGGGTAGAAAGACGGTAAAGGCTGAAGACATCAAGTTGGCAGTTGAAAGAACGTGATTTTTTATTTTTTTTTTTGAATATTTTTGAATATTTTAGCAGTTTTTAAAGGTTAACACACCCCAATCGTACATAGGATGAGGTGGACGCACCCTCGGTTGGAATTTCGTATACCGAGCACTTTTGAAAGATCCCCTCCGCCCTGCCACCCCATGAGCGTCGTGCGTTTGTGGTGAGTCTGCTCCCTTCCGGGCCTAAACCGGTGTGCACAACAAAGATACGAGACAGACCCTCCGGCATGCCACGTATCACCGGCGACCCCACAGGACAAGGTTTCTACGAAAACCCTCCATAGCCTCCCGGCAACGAAAAAAACTTCCTCAGGCTTCGCCCCCCGCATATCGGCGATTTCGGGTTGCAGATGACGCCGAACCATCCGGGCTAGTCCACCGCAGTAATTGTTTGTGTTCCCCTATAATAAATTTAGCGTTTTTTTTGTTCTGTTGTTTCTGTGAAGGTAGGGTCACCCAAAAATAGAGAGATCTATTTTAATAATTTAGCATCTCTCATCGACTATATTTAGAATATCACTTAAAAGAGCGCTGGAGGTCTCCTTGGGGCCTGCCCCTTTTCCAGATATTGTTACCTCTCCCGCAACATCCGTCTTTATCAAAACAATATTTAGTGTGCCGCCAACGGATAGGGGGCGGTCATACGGCACCAATTTTGGGGATACCTTTAATCTTTTCCCTTCTCTCTCGACCTCTCCAATCAATTTTATCGTACACCCGAGCTCATCTGCAAGATCGAGTGACTCTGGTGTTATTCTTGTGATTCCTTCAACTTCCACATCTTCATATTTTACGTCCATACCCATCAGAGAATTTGCCAATATTACCAATTTTGACGCGGTATCAATCCCTTCGACATCGTAGCTGGCGTCGGTTTCTGCTATTCCAAGCTCCTTTGCCTCCAGTAATATCTCTTCGTAATCTCGCTTCTCCGCATGCATCTTTGTCAGGATGTAGTTGGATGTTCCGTTCAAGATACCTTTTATCGCCACGATATCGTCCGCTCTGAGATTACCCTTGACCAGATTGATGAGGGGTATTGCCCCCCCAACTGTTGCCTCATACCCGATGGATACATTATTTTTTTTCGCCGTTTCCATGATCCTTTTATAGGCAACCACGAGTGGACCTTTATTTGAGGTTACAACATTTACCCCATTCTTAAGAGCGGTCAAGATATGATTCAAACCCGGATTTCCGTTCCTTATATTTGATGGGGTGCATTCAACCAGGATATCCTGATCTATCTCTCCTATTAGATCTAATGCGCCCTTGGCGTAAGAAAAATCCTCTCCTCTTTCTCTCTTTTCAATAATACTCTTGATGTTTAGGCCATCTTCATCTATCTCCGCTCCATCTGCATCTACGATGGTGACCACCTTCAAATCATAGCCTTTTATCTTCAAAAAATCTTTTTTTTTCGCTATTTCGGTTGCCAATCCCGCCCCTATCGAGCCGAAGCCAACTATTGATATTTTAGCCGTTTTCATCTTATAACTCCACGGGATACACGATGGTGATACCCTTCTTAAAAGCCATTCTTCCAATGATCTTCATGCACCTCTTCATCTCTTCTTTTCCGACGGCTTTTATCGTAACCCTTGCAGAACTCTCCTTTTTTTTCTGAGGCATCTTGAGCTCCAGATCCACGATCTCCGCATAACCGGTCTCGTCTATCCGACCTATCGTATCCTTAATATCGGTATCCACTATATGACCGATCATGATAAACGTCAGCTCTTCTATGAGTCTCTCTTCACCGATACTCAATATCCTTATTTTATTTTCTTCCAATGAATGCCTCATCTTTTTAATCTGCTCTTCTTCTGCTTCCACGGTGATTTGAACAGTGATATTTCCATTTGCCTGCTTCTTCTCTCTATCATGAACGATATAAACTATATTTATGCCACATGCGCTGATGGGCGCGATGGCCCGAGCTAGTGTTCCTGGCTCATCCTTCAATTCGAGGTTCATCTTGATCTTCATGATTCTCTCCAAAAGCTTTTTAATTTCTCACGGACGATACTCACACGGTCTCATGCCCACTATAAATATAATTAACGGCTGGATCCCTGAAGATCGACCGGAGGGGATTGACCAAAAACTATAAATAGTGGAAATACCATTTATTATATAAACCTAATGTTGTTAGAGAGGGTAAATTGAAAGAAACAGAGAAAGTAAGAGAGATATCGGTAGAGGTAGCTGGGGCTAAAGAAAGGATCAGAAAAACAAGAGAGAAAGAGAAGGAAGAGAGATTAGAGGAGATCGTTGTTGAATGCCCTCTATGTGGAAGTAGGAAGCTTATTCGGGATTACAAAAGGGCGGAGTTAGTCTGTGAAGATTGTGGTTTCGTATTAGATGATAATATAATTGATCCGGGCCCAGAGTGGAGGGCGTTTGATCATGATCAACGTATGGAGCGGAGCAGAACGGGACCTCCGGCAACATACACGATTCATGATAAGGGTCTTTCTACCATGATAGATTGGGTAGATAAGGATTCCTATGGCAAGGCGATCTCATCACAAGACAAAGCTCAGCTGTACCGGCTTAGAAAATGGCAGAGAAGAATCCGGGTAAATGATGCCAAGGAGAGAAATTTGGCGTTTGCCCTCTCCGAGCTGGATAGAATGGCATCGGCGCTCAGTCTTCCGAGAGATGTACGGGAGGCATCAGCGTTGGCCTACCGAAGGGCAGTTGAAAAGAATTTGATAAGGGGGAGAAGCATCGAGGGAGTGGCAACCGCGGCGCTATATGCCGGCTGTAGGGAGTGTGGCGTGCCAAGAACTTTAAACGAGATAGCCGCCGTGGCAAGGGTGAGTAGAAAAGAGATAGGAAGAACTTACCGGTTCATCGCCAGAGAGCTCTCTTTAAACTTTATGCCAATTTCCCCAACGGCTTACGTCCCAAGATTCTGTTCTGCGCTAAATTTAAGCGAAGCTGTGGTGACGAAGGCGATGGAAACGATACGGCGTGCCAATGAAAAAGAGTTGATGAATGGAAAGGGACCGTTGGGTGTCGCCGCCGCTGCAATTTATATAGCCTCTATAATACGTGGAGAGAAACGAACTCAAAGAGAAGTGGCCGAGGTTGTTGGCGCTACCGAGGTGACAATAAGGAACAGATACAAGGAGATCGCCAAAGAATTTGGTTTAGAGGAAAGAGTAGACCCCTCTCGGAGCCATTTTTCCTAACCTCTTAGCAATTTGTTCTTAACTGACATCCTCTCTGCCCTAAAGGGCGAAGGTTCCTGCTCCGAAGAGCAGGGGGCATGCCACCACCCCGTTAATGCTCCCGCAAGTTCATCCTGCTTCGCAATAACCAAATCAAGGAATTTACTTTGTCTGTTTTTTGAAAGCTGGCTTATAATCACTGCTTGGGTAACAGTAATAGACCCGGTCAAGATTGCATTTTGAACTTCTTTTATAACGTCCAAAGTGGGTGATAAACGACTGTATTTCGAATAGGAAGCAATAGCCCATAAAAGAAGAATCGCTTTCGCTCTAATATTGTTTCATTGACCGATAAATCCCCATTAAGACCTCTCTGCTTCACAACAACCAAATCAAAGAATTTACTTTGTCTTTTCTTTGAAAGTTGGCCTATAAGCACTGCTTGCATAGCCTTCTTTCAAAAGCAACTGGTTAAGATTCACATAACGCTTTTTGTAAGGAACATAAACCACTGCAATGATCCTTCCATACCTGCCTGTGATGTAAAGGTCATCTATATCAAGGTAAACCGTTTTCTGGTAACAAAGCCCCTTCACATACTCTTTCGCTTCTTTTCCTTCTTCGGTTTCTATCTCAGGCGTGTTTACATCAGCAAGCCTTATTCTTCCAATTCCTTCTACCTCTATCGTATCGCCATCAATTACTCTGCTAACTATGCCGGATTCTCCAAATTTGGATGTGTTCAAAGAGCCCTTCCACACATAGGAGCTGACTGGGGTTTTCACAAGAGAGGAAGTTTTTATTGAAGATGTCGGAGGGTTACAAACTTTACAAGGATGATAACCCGCGGCGATCGCTTCTTCCGGCGTATCGAAATAGATCAAATTCTCGGGTTTGATTCTGTCAACGTAACGACACCAGGGATAGTGATAAACATTTGATTCCTTACTACCCACAAAATAGGAGGATGTATCTCCTGTATCTCCTATAAGAATAAAACTGCCCAAAAGTAACCCTAAGATCGTAAGAGCAAACAGAACCTTTCTCTTTTTACCTTTCACGGGCTGTCCCCCAATTTAATACGATAGATAGACCAAAAATGTGCGTTCTGACGATACACAAAAGACGACTTATTGGGTGGGCAACGTGTGGGTATAAAAATAGTTTTATATGGGCAGGTCGTGGGCAATCACAATGCGGAGAGTCCATATAAATTTGAGTGATGAGCTTCTGGATAGGATAGATGCCAAAGCCAAAAAGGCAAAGAAATCTCGATCTGCTATTCTTCAAGAAGCGGGTTCGGAGTGGCTAAATGGTGGGCGTAATGAACACACCGATGTGGGCTCGGAGTGGGAGATTGATAGTTTACGCAAAGAGAACGAAAATCTTAAACTTCGGGTGGAAGATCTGGAGAGATCTCTTCGATGGTTGGAGGGGGAATATTCAAAAGTGAACGATGCTCTGGTTAGAAAGGCACTGCCGGGGGGCTTTTTTTCCAAGTTGAGGTTTTGGAGGAAGAGATGAGACAAATCAGCTTTTTCCCTTCCCCTCCATTCTACAAATTTTTAGATAGCTCACGCTATGCTATGCTATCACACCCTTCTTTTTAAGTGTGAAAAGCTGATAAAGATTAAATGTAAAGCATGACATGAGAGATTGTATATTAAACGTGTTGCGTAATTACAGAAATCTGTTTAGCACCCTTTAATTGGCCAAATATCCGTAGTGGTGACTTATTTATTCAAGGTCTATTCATCTTCCATTAGTCTCATACGGCTGTAATGTTTTCTTAATTTGCATAATCACCATTATGTGCCAAGTTCAAGTATGTCTGATGTCTTTTAGGGTCTATTAGAGCGTAAAATCCCATTTTTGCACTCCTTTACCAACTTTTAATTCATAATTACGCAAAAGGTCTAGTATTGGTTGACCACAGATACAACAGTCGTAACAAATACTGAGATTGATGGTGGCATCTCTATAGCCTTCTTCATATCCAGCATTGAACCCTTGATCGTAAGGAACGGCATTATCGGTGAGAAGCTTTTTGATGAACGCACCATAAGAGAGACCGCCTCTCCATTTATCCAATTTATCTTTTAAATCGGATGTAAGAACACATCCTACAGTAGGATGAGCCTTCCGATATCTAATCACCGCCGGTGGATATTTCCTATTGCTGATTTTTCTCTTACTTGTTTTTCTCTCGCTTGTTCTTCGCTCACTACTCATCTTT
>RXIL01000112.1 GCA_004212085.1 Candidatus Methanolliviera hydrocarbonicum | reverse complement strand
GCGCCGAATGTATCCTCAGCAATGACGGCGTATCCATCCATCGCTGATCGATTAAATGGGGGGACATCGAAATGAGCTTTTATATCTCTTGCAAGTATCCGCTCCACTGTTAGATCGATTGGTATCTTCTCCCTTCTATCTATCGGCTTTATCTTCGATTCTACGATCTCTATCGCATCTTCGATGGAAATCAGTCTCTCAAAAGGTCTCGTCTTCATATCTCATTACCTCATCATAATTTTATAATTTAGAGTCTCCTTTTTTTTACCACATGCATCGAGGTAGCCTTAAATGAGGCATATACCTCTTCTCCTATTCTTAATTTAAGATCCTCCGCAGATAACTTCGTTACAGATGCGATCAATCCGTTATCGAGCTGAAGATGAATGACCACACCAAAGTTTGTCATCTCAATGATCTTCCCTCTTATACTATTTCTCGCACTGCTCTCCTGCATCTTCTTCGATATTAAGATATCCTCCGGTCTCACAAAGATCTTCACTTCTCCTTCTCCATAATCGGAGACGGCATTAAGTTCGATATCACCAACATCTATGATGGCGATACCATCCCTCTTCCCTTTTATCTCTCCCTCCAATATATTTTCAACACCAACAAAGGATGCTATATCTTCGTTCAAAGGTTTGTTGAAGATATCATGGGGTGCTCCCACCTGAACGATCCTACCATCCATCATCACAGCAATCCTGTCCGCCAATATCATCGCCTCGGTTTGATCGTGTGTCACGTGAACGCTTGTCAATTCTTCTATCTGGTGTACCCACTTCAATTCCTCTCTCAAAAGATCCTGAGTTCTCCGATCCAATGCACTCAATGGCTCATCGAGCAATAGTACACTTGGTCTCGTTATGATGGCACGTGCGATCGCAACCTTCTGCTGTTCTCCTCCACTGAGCGTATTCGGATATCTATGCGATAGGTGTGATATCCCGAGCAACCTCATAATCTCATTCGATTCTCTCTCTATATCTTCTTTGAAAATGCCTTTCAACTCCGGTCCAAACCGTATATTTCCGATGACATTTAGGTGTGGGAAGAGTGAATAATCCTGATAGATAAAACCGACATTCCTCTCTTCAGGTGGATAAGTGGTCATATCTTCACCATCGATCCAGATCTCTCCCTTATCTGGTGAGTGAAAGCCTGCAATCATCTCCAGAAGTAACGTCTTTCCAGCGCCTGTTGGTCCCAAAATGACGAAATACTCACCTCTTTTTATCTCCAAGTTTATCTCTTTGAGCGAGAATGCTCCCCAATCTTTATACAAATTCTTTATCTCTATCATCTTCTAACCGACCTGAATGAAAGGAATATCCCTAGGCAGATGAGCATTAACAAGACAGCGATCGGTCTTGAACCTGCCAATCCATACATCAAGAATCTCTCGTATATCAGCGTTGATGCAACCATCGGATAGTACGCAAGGAGTAGCACAGCCGCAAACTCGCTTATACCTCTACCCCAGCTCATCCCAATCCCAGATAATATGTATCTGTATGCGATTGGGACCGTGACCTTATAAAACGCCTTCCATTCGGAGGCACCGAGCGATCTTGCAACGTTCTCTAAATGCGGATCTACTGACTGAAAGCCTTCTCTCACCGGGTTTATAAAGAACGGAGCGGAAACGAATAGCATGGCAACGACGATGCCCGGAATCGCATCGAAGAATCTGATGATTGGGGAGAAGGGCGCTCCTATCATTCCATGACGATTGAATACAGAGAATAGAGCGATTCCCGCGACCATATGCGGAACCATGATCGGGAGATCTATAACACTCTCCACCATCCTCTTCCCAAAGAACTCTTTTCTGGCGAGAATATAGGCGAGGGGAATACCAAATAAGCATGCTATTCCCGTTGCAAGAAAGGAAGTACCGATGGTTAGCCCTATGCAGCTCAAGACCTCCGGATCTCTGCAAGTGGAGAAAAAATCATTGAGACCGAAGAGAAACTGCGAGAAGATTGGCTCGGCCAGGACAATAATTATAAAAGATAGAATAAAAAAACTAAGCATACAGAAGAATATGAGCATCTTTTCTTGCTTTATTCTCATATTTTTACCATTATCCACTCACCATAATCTTTTGCGTCTCCTCTTGTCCGATCATATTCGCGCCAAATAGGTGGTACAGTGGTTCGCCATATTTATCTCTTCCAAAGTTCTCGATTATCGTCCATCCCTCCGGCGAGACGATATATTCGATAAACGCCCTTGTCAACTCATAATTAATGTTTGGGTACTTCTCTGGATTTACCGCGATGGCAGAATAATAGTTGACCAGATCAGGATCTCCCTCGACTAAAATTTCTAGATCGATATCATCCTTCATCGCGATGTAGGTGCTCCTATCGGTCATGAAATATCCTTCATTTTCGTCTGCGATCTTTAATGTTGCCCCCATGAACTCTCCGGTCTCTTGATACCAGTCTCCGCCTGGCGTTATTCCTACTTCATCCCAGATTGCCATCTCTTTCTTATATGTTCCAGAATCATCACCCCTGGAAAAGAATAGTGATCTATTCTCTGCTATCTTTCTGTACGCATCAGCCACATCTGTCATACCTTTTATTCCGGCTGGATCGTTCTTTGGCCCAACGATCACGAAATCGTTGTACATTACAGGAGTCCTACCCAAGCCGTATCCGGCTGCGACAATTTTCTCCTCTGCCGCGGGAGCATGCACGATCACCAGATCCACCTTGCCCGCCCTCGCAAGATCGAGCGCCTTGCCGCTTCCCGCCCTTGTCACCTCGACATTACAACCGTTTTTCTCCTCGAATGGTTTTGTCAGTGCGTCTATCAATCCAAGCTCATAAGGACTACCCGTTGCCAATTTAAGCGTATTTTTATCTTCTTCAATAAGGGTAGATAATTCTAGCGGCACATTACCAACACCAACCGCCGGGGCGATCGGAATCTGCCCAAAATCTCTAAATATCTTTTGTCCTTCATCTCCTATTACAAATTTGACGAACTCGATGCCCAATTCCTTATTTATCGCATTCTTTGGCACTGTTATGCCATAAACGATCGGTTTGCCAGTTATAACCTTCCCAGTAGCGTCCATCACCTCTACCTGTTTATAGAGATCTTTGTAATTCACGTCACTCAGATCGATCTCTGGAGGAAGATCGACGAATTTCAATCCGTGCTGTATCGCAACGCTTCTATATTCAAATGCATAGTCGATCTCATTGGCTTTAACTAAATGTATCAGGTCTACGGATTTATTCCGGATAGTCACCTCTCCTCTTTGATTTAGACGATCAGGAACTTTCACGAGATATTCCGCACCGTTCTCGTCTATCGTGATCTCCGTATTTTCTGTGAGTATGTCAGAAACGTGGGTGCCATAATAGATATCCGCGAGTTTGAATACCATCAGAGTCCTATATCCACAGGGATCCAAATTTGGATTTGAAAAACCGAATCTTACGTCTGGTCTCTCTAAAATTTCGTACCAATTGTCTCCTTTTATCCCGTTCGCATACTTACTTTGATCTGTGTATGCAAGCACCATCTCATTTTTGGCGAACCTCACATACCAGTCTGCATATTTGGGTTCCATCATATCTGGGATCAGGCTATAATCTGCCACCGCAATCACGTCTGCGGCCTCTCCGATATCCGTTATCTCTCTGACAGCTTTCACACTTCCAGAGGATTTTCTCTGGAGATCCACATCTGGATGCTGATCTTCGAACTCTTTTTCAACTTTGTCAAAAGGGAGAGCAAGACTTCCAGCATGGAAGACCTTGATCTTGGTCATCTCTGTGGGGGGTTGTACGAACGCCATCCACGCGGCAGTGCCTCCAACTATGCAGATCAAAACTGCAATCAAAATTGTCCTATTTTTATTCATGAAAATTATTCTTCCAGCATCTCCTCATGTCGGTCAACTGCTTTCTCTTTAAGCCATTCCTCTTCTGTCCCAGCCGATGGGCTATACATCTGTGGGTAGTTCTTGAACATGATATCATTTCTTCTGATTATACTATCGTATCCTGGTTTCTCCCACTTAAAGTCTGGAAGACGCTTTACCTGATAGCTCTCTTCTAGCGGATGTGTTAATATCTCCTCCACGTGTTTTCTCTGTAGCCACGCAAGTTCGGTGAGTTCTTCTGGGCCAATCTCGTATTTTCCTCCCCAAAGCTTCGTCTTTAAATCTATCAATCTATTCGTGTCCACTTTTGGCTCCCAGATAATATGCTTTCCTACTGGAGTAGTTGGCTGCGGATAGGCGCTCCACAGTTCATAAGGCTCCGGATTTACTTTGCTGATGGGAACACAATTTACCCCAGGTCTCCAAGATGCCATCACGGTTTCACCTGTAGAGATCCTCTGAACGATGATGCTGTGTCCCAATCGAGGATCCATATCGAACGTCCCATACCTGATCCTACCGCCGGTGAGATACATAACCGTATCGCAGAAACATGGTGATTTTCCAGCCATAGCCCTCATATCGGTTCGGTCATATATACCATCTGGGAATAGCTCGTCCATGGCAAGCTTACACATACCTGCGGCATGGAATAACCCTTCGCAGTCATGTCCGTGAAACTTCACCAGATCTTTCAGGGTGATCGTCTTTGTCATCGTGCAGTATCTTCCCTTTGCCGCGTCGGTATCCAGAACCTCAAATGTGGGTGCATAAGGCGCGTCCACCGCTGGACAGTACCAGCAAGGTTCATCGTCTATGGGGCTACATCCGGTGATGATATATGGAGGTTTCATCTCCCAAGCGGTATCTCGCCCCTCAAAAGCACTAACATCTGTTTTATACGCTACAACTCCACCCATTACGGCAACGATCATGCCAATGGCAATTAAAACTGATATCTTCTTCATTTTTTCGTCTCCTGTTGTGTATAAATATATAAATCAACAAACAGAACACTTTTACTACTTAAAGGTATCCATGTATTATCTATATAAGTGGGCTCATCCTTCTATTAGAAATAGAAAGAGAATCAGCAATCATTCGGTTAATCCAGAGAAGTTTTCTGCTTGCGGATGAAACATATCTCATATGAGAATGAAAAAACATGAGGCGGAAACCTAAAAAAATAGATAGGATGGTTGAGGTTTATCTTATTCCTTAGATATCATCACTTCTGTTGCCTTTATCACCGCAGTTACTTCCTCTCCAACCTTTATACCAAGTTCCTCTACCGACTCCTTCGTTATCACTGCGCTTATGGCTGTTGGCGTGGAACCTTCAATCTTTACCAGAGCGGCGACCTCTCCTTTTTTGATCTCCTTCACGACACCTTTAATCTTATTTCTTGCACTTATCTCCATAACAATTACCTCCAATTTCCATTTGTGTTGTTGTATCGCATAAACTTTTCGATAAAAGGCCAAACGGAAGATAAAAAATAGGTGAGCAGTTATGTTTATATCAGAGAGAAACATGCCAGAGGGATAATGAAAAGGAAGGGGGAAGATATATGAAGCGAGAAGTGAAGTTGATCACAGGAAGAACCCTCGACCAGGGAATATTCATAGAGCATAAGCATTCCGACGAGTATCTTAACGCGGCGGCGATCTGCCGGATAAATCCAAAATTGATGAAAGAGATCGGTGTAGATGAAGGGGACAGGGTAAAGGTGATTACAGATGTTGCCGATGTTGTCGTAAGGGCCGTGGGAGATGATAATATTGGGGAAAAGATGATATTCGTTCCGATGGGTCCTTGGGCAAACTTCGTGTTGGGGATGGATGTGGGAATGGGTGGAATGCCGTCGTTTAAGGGGGTAGATGCGAAGATTGAATCCACGGATGAGAAAACCCCCAAGATGGAAGAACTCATGAAGAGGTATATGATATGATAATAGAAGATGTTATCTGCCCGTTCTGCGGTTCTCTCTGCGACGATCTTACCGTAGAGGTAAAAGATAATGAGATCGCCGGGATAGAGAACGCCTGTAAGCTCGGTTATAGCAAGATAATAGGATACGAACACGACAGGCATGAGAGGCCGTTGAAGAGGGTCGGAGACGAATTTAAGGAGATAAGCTATGAAGAGGGTATCGAAGAGGCGGCTAAGATACTCTATAATGCGAGAAGGCCCTTACTTTACGGATGGGCCTCTACGAGCTGCGAGGCGATAGAGAGAGGAATCGAACTGGCGGTGAAGATAGGTGGGATAATCGATCAGACTGCAACGGTTTGCCACGGGCCAACGGTCTTGGGAACACAGGAAGTTGGAAAGCCATCCTGCACGCTCGGAGAGGTGAAGAACAGGGCGGATTTGGTCATATACTGGGGGTGTAATCCGTTTCATGCGCATCCCAGGCATGCGGAGAGATATTCAACCTTTACTAAGGGATATTTTGCTGATAAAGGAAGAAAAGATCGGAAAATCGTCCTCGTTGATATAAGAAAGACCGATACCGAAGGGATATGCGATAGATTTATTCAGATCGAGCCAGGATCGGACTATAAGGTTCTAACTTCTTTAATCGCGATAATCATGGGAGAAGAAGAGAGTATCCCAGAAGATATTGGCGGAGTCAAGAAGGAGGAATTGTTGGGGCTTGCAGAAGAGATGAAGCACGCCAACTTCGGAATGATATTCTTCGGGATGGGCGTGACGATGACTGGACCAAAGTACAAGAACATAGCGGCGTTGGAGAGGTTGGTGCGGGAGCTGAATCGCCACACGAAGTTCTCGCTCATGCCGATGCGGGGACATTATAACGTTGCCGGAGCAGGAGCGGTGTTCACTTGGAGGACGGGGTTTCCTTATGCGGTTGATTTCTCAAGGGGCTACTCATACTATAATCCTGGAGAGACGACCTCTAACGATCTTTTAACCAGAGAAGAGGTCGATGCGATGCTCGTGGTAGCTTCGGATCCGGGGGCACATTTTGTAAACTCTTCGGTGAGGCGGATGGCAAAGATTCCTCTGATCGTGATGGATCCTCATCCGAGCGCGACGAGCGAACTCGCGGATTTGATCATTCCAACTGCTATCTGTGGTGTAGAGATGGATGGAACCGCTTATAGAATGGATGATGTTCCGATAAGGTTCAAAAAACTTATAGACTCCAAATTCAAGAGCGATTTCGAGATAATTGGAGATATCATCGAGAAGATCGATAAGATGGAGGGGGTGAAAGATTGAGTGAACTATTGATAAAAAATGGAATCGTCTATGACCCTTTAAATGATATATATGGGGAGAAGAAGGATATATTCGTTAGAGACGGAAAGATCGTCGAAGAGTTTAAAAAACCGGAGATTCTAGACGTGAACGGTCTGCTGGTACTGCCCGGGGGTATAGAGGGACACGCACATCTTTCTGGATCGAAGGTTAATGCTGGAAGGTTGATGAGGCCGGAGGACGGAAGAAGGGGATTAAGAAGAAAGACTGCCATAACGATGCCAGAATCCGGCTACTCCGTGATTAATGTATATGGGGAAGGATACAGGTATGCGAGGATGGGTTACACGACGATGGTAGAAGCTGCGATGCCGATTCTGACCGCGATACACACACATGAAGAATTAAGGGATATACCGATATTGGACAAGTTATCGATGACGCTCTTTGGGTTCAACTGGTTCGTGATGGATTACATAAGGAAGGGAGAGATGGATAAGCTCGCGGCTTATGTTGCGTGGGCCCTTAAGATATCCAAAGGATACGGGATAAAGATCGTGAACCCGAGTGGAGGAGAGAATTGGAAATGGGGAAAGAACGTTAGTTCGATCGATGAGCCAAATATAAGCTTCGGCNTCACCGCAAGGGAGATATTGAGTTCACTGATGGAGGTGAATGAGATACTGGATNTGCCACANCCAATACANGTTCACTGCAACAGACTCGGCCAGCCCGGAAACTATGATATCGCGATCGATACGATGAAGATCTCGAGCGGGTTTGAGACGAAGCGAGAACGGGAACCCTTACATGTGACGCACATCATGTTCAGTTCATACGGCGGGGAGAAGTGGAAGGATTTTGAGAGCAAGACGGATGAAGTTACAAAAGAGGTAAACTCAAATAAAAACGCATCCATCGATCTTGGACAGCTCATGTTTGGGGATACAACGACGATGACGGCAGATGGGCCGTTGGAGTTTGCTTTGTGCAGATTGACCGGGTTTAAGTGGAGTAATTCTGACATAGAGATGGAGACAGGGGGAGGAATAACGCCAGAGATATATTCTCCTTCCGTGCCTGTTAACGCAATCCAGTGGGCGATAGGATTGGAGTCAGCTCTGCTCGTAAAGAATCCCTATCAGGTCTGGCTAACGACGGATCATCCAAATGGTGCGCCATTCACAACTTATCCCGAGGTGATCTCGCTCCTGATGAGTAAAGATAGAAGAAAGAAGGAGATCGAAAGGGTGAACAAAGCCGTTCAAAAAAGAGCAATTCTTTCTTCTCTGGATAGAGAATACGGATGGGGCGAGATCGCGACTATAACGAGAGCTTCTCAAGCGAAGGCGTATCAATTGAATGATAAAGGACAGATCGGAGTAGGTGCGGATGCGGACATCGCGGTATATAACATAAACCCAGAGGAGGTAGATCCTTCAAAGGATTATGAAGAGGTGGAAAGGGCGTTCTCCGCCACGAAATACACGATAAAGGGTGGAGAGATCGTTGTGAGGGACGGTGAGATTGTAAAAACATTCCCAGGAAAGACGCTCTGGACGAACGCGGAGTTCGACGGATACTACGAGTTGATAGAGGACGATTTGAAGGACTGGTTCTCAAAATATTACACGGTAAGCTTGAGCAATTACGGCGTGGACGACGTTTATCTAACAAATCCAGAAGTGATTAAGACGAGCCCAAAGATAGGAAGCAGGATAGAAGTACCGGCGGAGTGATAGAGATGCAAAATATAACGCTAAAATCAAAATACGATGGTAGAATCTCCGTGGAGGCAGAGATCATCACACCAGATAACTTCTCTGGTAAAGACGCGAAAGAGATAGGGGATATGAGCGTATTCATGGGAAACAAGACGGTAAAACTTAAGGATATCTTTGAGGTGGAACCGTCCGAAAATTCTTCCGAAAATTCACCTAAAGATACCGAGATAATCATAAAAGGAAATACAGACAGGATAAAGAGGATCGGAGAAGGGATGACTTCAGGAAGGATAGTCATCGAGGGAGATGTCGATATGCACTGCGGCGCGATGATGCGAGGAGGAAGAATAATCGTTAAAGGAGATGCGGATTCCTGGGCAGGAAGGGAGATGTCCGGAGGAGAGCTTGTGATCGAGGGAGATGCGAAGAATTATATCGGAGGCGCTTATCGAGGAGAGACATACGGGATGACGGGGGGAAAGATAACGGTAAAGGGAAACGTAGGAGCCTATCTCGGGGAAAAGATGAAGGATGGAGAGATCGTAGTGGAGGGAGACGCGGATATGATCCCTGGAATGGAGATGTTAGGAGGAAAGATGATCATCAAGGGAGATGCGATCATGCCCGGAGGCGAGATGAAGGGTGGAACGATCATTGTCAAGGGTAAGGTTACCGATAGGATGCCAACGTTTAAGATGGACGGAATGGAGATTATAGAAGGGACTGAATTCAATAGATATACAGGAGATCTATCCGTCAGAAGGGCGAAGGGCATTTTATATATGAAGGGCTGAGGGATTCTTGAGGCTTCCTGAAGAGATCTTAGAAAAATATGCAGATTACCAGATCGCCTTGGAGATTAGATACAATGCATCAGTAACCAAGGATCTCAAAGATCCCTATTCCTTAACCATAAGACTTCTATCATCAACTTTTTAATTATTTTTTAATTATATGCGAAGATCCTATTAATCAAGATAATAACCAAGAGTGGTATTGAAATGTAGTTAAAAAAAATCAAAAAAAAAAGAAAATAGAAAATCTCTTTTTTTTTTTTACTT
>RXIL01000016.1 GCA_004212085.1 Candidatus Methanolliviera hydrocarbonicum | reverse complement strand
TTAGCACCTCAGGCGGTAACATTCTCACCAGCAGTCCGGTAAAATTGGCTACATTCACGACGTTTGCCTCAGACTGCCCACACGCATCGGTCATCAACCCTCCTTTATCCTCAACTCTATCCATAACCCCCGGTGACAATGGGGCCGTGCCGGGCATACCTATCATCGGCATCTCTCCCATCTTCTCTTCTATCTTCGCCCATTGAGCAGGAACAGCCATAACCATAATGGGTTTGTACTCTTCTATCGCCCTCACCATCGCATCGTAGTCTCTATTATCGGGAAGGAGCACTATAGGAAGCCCAAGATCGCTTATATAGATATATTCAAATCCACCCAGGTGTGCCATGATGATAGGGATCATTACTGGGAGATCCTTTCCGACTATAATACTTGAGAGGTAGTCAAACCCTTTTGCACCACCGAATGTAAGGCCGAATGTCTGCCTAACACATGATGTTACGTTGTAATGGCTCGACATGACCCCTTTTGGTATCCCCGTCGCACCCCCCGTAAATCTCAACAGCGCACAATCCTTCTTAGGGTCGATATCAACCTTCGGTGGATTTGGCGGATATCTCTCGATCAGTCTTCTGAAGTTATGTGTGCCTGGTATCTCCTTCGGTTCCTCTTCTTCCGCCGAGTAATCTTTCTTCGATGCAAGAAGTATGGTCTCGAGTTTCGTCTCATCTTTCAAGGCGTTAATATAATCGAGATCAACATCCAACCCAATGATCGTTTTACAATCAACCTCATTCAATTGTCTGATGACCTCGGGTTTTGCACGTAGCGGATCTACCCAGAGTTGTGTTGCCCCCGTCCTGCTGATACCCCAGATGGATATCGCAAATGCTGCGGAGTTGGGGAGTCTTATCATAACCACATCGCCTTTCTTCACTCCGAGATCAGCAAGAGCGGTTGCAAGTCTCTTAGAATATTCTTCCAACTCCTTCCAAGTTGTTTTCCTCCCATCGTAATAGACCGCGGGACCGTTTGGGGACCTCTTTGCATTTCTATCAACGATATAGTGCCATGGAAAGGCTGGATATGGCTCACCCGTCGTTGGAAGACCCAATTTTTCGTAGTACTTCAACCAGGGTTTATCTGATGCGTACACTTTCCCAGCTAATTTTTCAAATTTTTCAGCCATTCTATCACTTCTTTTTTTATGTTGAGTAGATCATGATATATCTCCTATAAATACTTTATTTTTTTGTCAAAACTCCCATTTTTATTTGCTAATAAAATTTTATCTCCTCCAAAAATTCAAAATTTTTTGATACCACTGAAGGAGTGATTATCTTTCCAGTATTTCTTCTCCAAATCTCTCTTGTGATCTTCTATTATCTCCTCTTCGGTGGCGGAACTTTCCTCTTTTAGTTGAACTTCAGCCTTTAGAACTTCTATAGAAAGCCATAGACAAAGAACTTATATAACAAGGTAAAATTTCCCTTTTACGACAATGTTAAAAGACGTGAAGGTGCTCGACTTAACAAGGTTGTTGCCTGGCCCCTATTGTACGTGGATCCTCTCAGAACTTGGAGCGGACGTGTTAAAAATAGAAGATCCTTGGGAGGGAGACTACGCCAGGGGTACCCCTCTGTATGATCTGATAAATACTGGAAAAAAGAGTCTGACAATAAATTTAAAGAAGGACGCTGGAAAAAAGATATTCTTTGAACTGATGTCAAAATCAGATGTCCTGGTTGAAAGTTTTAGGCCAGGGGTGATGGATAAGCTCGGATTGGGCTATGAAACTCTAAAGGAATACAATGAAAAGATCATATCCTGCTCCATCTCCGGCTACGGCCAGAACGGGCCGTACAGAGATGTTCCTGGGCACGACATAAACTATATAAGTATATCAGGCCTGCTCGGGATAAACAGGACAGCGGAATCTCCGATGATCCCTGGAATGCCAATAGCAGATATCGGAGGCGGAGTATTTGGTGCGCTATCTATATTGGCAGGTCTCTACAAGAGGAAGATCGATGGAATTGGGGAATATATCGATGTATCGATGACTGATGTTGTGAGCTCATTCTTCACCATTGCATACCGGGGGCTCATTAATGAAACGCTTTTGAGCGGTTTATTGCCGTGCTACAATGTATATAAAACAAAAGATGCAAAATTTCTGTCGGTGGGAACCGTTGAGGCAAAATTCTGGAATAACTTTTGCCGGAGGATGAACAGAGATGATTTGATCCAAAGACAATATGATACCTCGGCCATAGAGGAGATTAAAGGAATATTTTTGGAAAAGACGAGAGAAGAGTGGATGGAAATATTTAAAGGGGAAGATGCCATGGTGACACCGATCTATTCTCCGGATGAAGCATTTGATGATCCACAAACAAAATATAGGAAGGTATTTGACCGAGAGAGAGAAATTCTGAGTTTTCCGGTTGAGTTCTCGGAGAACAAAACAGAAGGAGGAAAAAAAGCTCCAAAGAAGGGAGAAGATACATCTAAAATACTGAAAGAGCTGGGCTATGAAGAAAGAAATATAGAGAATTTGAAGGAAGATGGCGTAATTTAAAAGGGTGGGAATGATTATTATCTTTTTATTTTGTTTTGTTCTCCTCTTCTCTTCTCTCCATCTCTAACCCATGGGTCATCAGTCTTTTAAAAACTTTATCGTATTCCACACAAATTAGCTGTAAATCCTCTTCTTTGGATTCCGATCCCTTTTGATCGGTGGTGGCATGTGGTGGCATCTTCCCCTCTGCTATGAATATGGTACTTTTTATATCTCAGTGATGTTTCCGATACTTAAAACTTTATGTCAATCAAGTTTTGACCATGAATAGATAAAAAATAAAAAAATGTTTGTCATATCATAGGATAAAATTTACCTCAAACAAAACTTAATTAAATAAGGGAGGAGGATGAGATAGGAGAGAAAATGTATAATGATAGGATCGAGAAGCTTCCAAGAAAAGACTTGAGAACGAATGTGGAATTAGTTGAACCGAAGACGATTCCTATATCCGAGGGAAAAATAAAGAGAATAGTTGATTTGAGAAGCCCTTAGACGAGGTCTTTATTTCAGTTCCACATTTGAGAACAAAGAATAATATATATGTTGAATTTAACACGAGAATATTCCGATAATCTTTGGATGGATAGCTTATGATAAGCATAAACAGATATAAATGTGGGTATTGCGGAACTTGCGTTGCCGTCTGCCCCGCGGGTGCAATAGAACTCGTAGGTGCGTGGATAGAAATAGACGGAGAAAGCTGCGTGGAATGTAATAATTGCGTGAAAATTTGCCCTATAGGTGCATTGGAGGTCTCTGATGAGTCTAAAAAATAAATACGACGTCATCGTAGTTGGTGCCGGCCCCGGAGGATCGATGACCGCTAAAACTGCGGCAGAAAAGGGATTGAACGTTCTGTTAATCGAGAAGAGGCAGGAGATAGGAAGCCCAATCAGATGTGCCGAGGGAGTCGGGAAAAAAAGTTTCAAGAAGTTTTTCCCGGTGATAAAAGATGAGTGGATCTCAACGAAGATGGTAGGGGTAAGGATCTACTCTCCGGACGGAACGCTCGTCGAGATATCAGATAATAGAGCGGTTGGATACATCCTTGAGAGGAAGATATTCGATCGAGATCTGGCATGCATGGCGGCAGATGCAGGAGCAGATGTTTTTACAAAGACGAGAGCTACAGATCTTATCATAAAAGATAACTTCGTTAAAGGCGTCGAAGGAATTAGACTCGGAGAGAGTTTCAAGGTCGAAGCAGATATAGTTGTGGGAGCCGATGGCGTGGAGTCTAAGGTTGGAAGATGGGCAGGCATTAATACTACACTAAAACCTAAAGACATAGAGAGCGGTGCAGAATACTTGATCTCCGGTATACCGGTGGAAGATCTCTGCGAAATTTATCTTGGTAACGATATTGCCCCAGCCGGATACGTGTGGGCATTTCCGAAGGGGGAAAACAGGGCAAACGTTGGGATTGGGATCCTCGGAAGTAAGATTGGTGGAAAGATTCCATTCGATTATTTAAATGAATTCGTGAAGAAAAAGTATAAAAATGGAAAGATAATAGAGGTGATTTACGGTGGAATTCCCGTGTCTAGACCCGCAAAAACCTTTGGAAACGGAATAATGCTGGTTGGAGATGCAGCCAGGTTCACAGATCCTATAACGGGTGGAGGAATCACCAACGCGATAGAATCCGGAATATATGCAGGAGAAGTTGCCGCAGAATGCATCAAAGAGGAAGATACCTCTGAAGAAGGACTTAAAAAATATGAGAAAAGATGGAGATCGACGATCGGAGAAGAAAATGACCGATCTTATCTGCTGAAGGAGTTCTTCATAAATTTACCCGATGGCGGCCTAAATGCTCTTGCCCACTCGATAAACAAGATCAAGATCACGGAGTTGTCCGTTAAGGGTTTGATGAGAGAACTCATCGATAAAAATCCGTGGATCCCCGCAAAACTTGCAAAATTATTTAAAAAAAAATAGAAAAATAAAACTATTTCATCCCGCCCATCATCATATCCACCATGAATCGGATGATGTCGATCAACACGCCGGGCAGACACAACCATCTACTAAGTCCGCATAATATCTCTGGATTACATATCGGCAGTATCATCTCGATTGTCCCCGGTATATCGGTTAGCATCCCCTCCATCATCGGGAACATCGTCATCCCCATCAGCTCGATCATTATTTTTAGCATATCCATTTAAATCACCTCCTCTTTTTTTATTCAACTAAATCGCCCTAAGCGGTATAACGTGTGGTCTTCCACCGTCATTCTCTTCGACAATTGCTTCGACACCATAGACCGATCTTATGCTCTCCGGCGTGATCACCGATTTAGGATCCCCCACATCATAGACCTTTCCTTCCTTAAGAAGGACTATCCTGTCAGAGAACCTGGAAGCCAGATTCAGATCGTGCATCGCCATCAGAGCAGACACCTTCTCTTCTTTTACGATCTCCCCGATGATCTTTAAGACATCCAACTGGTGTCTTAAATCCAGATTACTCGTGGGTTCATCCAGCAAGAGTATCTCAGGTTCCTGTGCGAGCGCCTTTGCGATCAAAACCTTCTGCATCTCTCCCCCGCTGATCCCATCGAAGGATCTCAGTGTCATATCCTCCAGACCCATCAATTTGAGAATTTCAAATACAACCTCTCTATCCTTCTTTCCAGAACCCCAACCCACATAAGGTCTTCTTCCGATCATGACCGCATCGAATACGCTACAGGGAAGGACGTTTACAGCCCTCTGTGGAACGTAACCGAGCAACTTTGCTAGATCGTTCTTTTTCATCTCTCTTACATCTTTTCCGTCTATGGAAATGCCCCCTCTTTTAGGCTTAAGCATCCCATCTATACATCTAAGAAGGGTCGTCTTTCCAGAACCGTTCGGTCCAAGGAGACTCACCATCTCTCCCTCCTTAACTTCGATCTTCACGTCTTTGAGGACGGGTCTCGAATTATAGTTGAAAGAGAGACCTCTTATCTCAAGCTTCACGCGTATCCACTCCTCTTTACCGCCAGATAAAGGATGAACGGGACACCTATGATCGTCATGATCATCCCGACGGGTATCTCTATCGGTTGAATTGCAGTTCTTGCGAGAGTATCCGTTCCAAAAGTAAAAGAGCACCTATCAGTGCTGAAGAAGGAAATATAAACCTATGATCATTTCCCATCACCGATCTTGCTATAAAAGGTGAGATCAGGCAGACGAATCCGATGACGCCCGTGAAGCAGACGATTGCAGAGACGATCAATGTTGCCAAAACCATAGAGATCATTCTTGTCCTATTCACGTTTATTCCAACGCTCGTCGCTGTATCATCCCCAAGTGCCATCGCGTTAAGATCCCGTGCGCACCACATCAGTAAAGGAAACGTGATTATAAGGAAGATAGCTGTTGTAAGTACGCTCTCCCAACTGCTCGAGACGAGGAACCCCGATAAGATCTGAGACATACCGATTGCTCCTCCCATCATCCCTGCTACGGATGTTAGCGCGAGGAAGAGGTACATCAAACAGATCCCACAGAGTATCACGGTTTCGGGCGTCATTCCCCGCCGTTTCGAGATCCCGTATATCAAGAATAGGGCGAGCATGCCGAAGAAGAATGCAAATCCGACGTTAAGTCCCATACCAACACCAAAGGCTCCGCCGATCATCCCACCGAAGAATGCGGCTGATGAGACCCCAAGCGTGAACGGACTTGCCAAAGGATTATGCAGGACTCCCTGTACCACAGCACCGGATAGAGCGAGTCCCATACCGCAGATGATCGCCATAAGTATTCTCGGTAATCTCAATTGCCAGATGATTATATCTGCGCGGCTCGATCCCCTTGAGAATATGGCGTGAAATACTTCTCCTATGCTTAGTGAGGCGGCTCCTAATGGGGTGACCAAGATTGCCAGTATGACTAAAGAAGTGAGGAGGGCAAATAAGATACCGAACTTTCTTGCGGTGTATTTTGCATATCTCTCCTCTATCTCCCCTTTTATCTCATGTATGTTCATGGATAGACATATACCCCCTTATACTCCAGTCCATTCCACTTCTTCAGCCACTCCGCGTGGAACTCATCTGGATCCACGTCCTCGAACCGATCAGGATAGAAACATTTTCCCAGATAGACTAGACCTACTGGCCACCTCGTTGATGTCAGAAGCATGCTGAAGGGGAATATATAGACCCTTTCGTTCCTCACAGCGTCTATTGCACTCGACCCAGAGCGGTTCATTATCTCATCTCTCGAACTTTTAAATATATTCACATCGGGCTTGTCGGTGTAGCCGATGGGCATCTGGTATGGCTCTCCCCTAATCATCTTTCCGATTCCTTTTGTCATCACCGACATCGGCATAAACTCCCCGATGATCACCTGGGGGTTTGCCTCCACGATCGCTTCCTGGCTAACCGTGAGGAGCGGTAATCCTGTGGACACCTCCATCCCAGCAGGCAACCCGGGTATCGTCGGCATCTGAAAATCCCCTCCTTCCGTCCCTGCAAAGACGTTTCTTCCTCCTGCCATCTCAATAAATTTATCTATCGGCGATCCCTTTGCCATCGTCATGTATGGGAAGTGAAACTCCCAATAAACCCCCACTCTTTCATCTGAAGGTATATCCTTCACCCGATCTTCGACCATCTTCAGAATGGACGAACTTGAGGTACTCCTTTGCTCTCTTCTCTTCTCCAAGTATTATTCCCAGATTTCTCACATCGCGATCATAAGTCCCCGGATCCCACAGATTCAGGTAGACCACCTCAATGCCGGCTTTTTCCATCTTCTCTTTAAACCCAGGGAGGAACATGAGATCACTTGCGGCGATCACCACATCTGGTTCCAGAGCAATGATCTTCTCGTAGCTCGGGAAGTGGTGGAGTCCGACTGAAGGTTTATCCTGTAATGTCGGATAGAACTCGGGCTCTGCCAGCGGTATAATGTCAATACCGACGAGTTTATCCTCTC
Source organism: Candidatus Methanolliviera hydrocarbonicum (assembly GCA_004212085.1). Classification (GTDB taxonomy): domain Archaea; phylum Halobacteriota; class Methanoliparia; order Methanoliparales; family Methanoliparaceae; genus Methanolliviera; species Methanolliviera hydrocarbonicum. Next base: position 2,559 of record RXIL01000016.1, on the reverse strand, counting down.
CGCCCAATGCGACGATTGCCTCATCCGCAAAGAGATTCACGTTTACTACACGCTCAACGGGATACGGTATCTTAACTCTATTTCCCAACGAATCCGTGATGGTAACAGTTTTCTTAGCATCTACCGGAACCGAAATCACGGTGCAGACGATCAGACAGGCGAGCATCATTCCCACAATTTTTTTATTCATCTTTTTTACCTCCGATTCTTTGCTGTTCTATAATATTGTTAGGCACGCAAATAATCTTCCCTAAAAAAGCTCGGTTTTGGATAAAAATCCTAATTAGGTTAGAATATTACCCAAAAACCTATAATTAATCTTTTTCTCAGAGAAGACCGTCTATCACCCGTGAGATCTCTTCGTAGTATCCTTCGGCGTATCCATCGATCCATCCGTCCGTGATTATTACGTTCATCCCGTCGTATTCGAACTCTGTCCTGTACTTCCTGAGGTCGTCTTCGTAGTATTCTTCCCACGCCGGAGATTCCAATCCCCATCCTTCCTCTCTAAGTCCGAACAACGTCTCGTACCCAGAATTTCCAACCTCGTATGGAACGTCTATGCAGTACTCGTAATTCTCCTTTACCGCCTTATCGGCTGCCTCTCTAACGCTCAATATCTCGTTATCCGGATCCATCGATCCTTCTGACATCTCGGTGTACGCCTTCCAAACGTCTATCTTTCCCTTCCAGTTCTTCACGATATCCAGATCGTATATCGCCTTCTCTGCTCCTTCAAATGTAATATCCGCATATCGATGGTATGGCTCCTTTCCCCAGTCATAGATGACCATATTCGAACAAGGCATTCCGTGATGATTTAGGATGGCGACGACGTCCCTATCATTTGGAATATTCTCGAGTTCCTCCTCGACCTTCTTAGAAACACCCCTGTTATACGCATCCGTTCCACCTATCTGACCGGAAGTGATGATATTTACGTCTAATCCCTTCTCTTCGAGGTATTCAGGTATCTCTCCTGCAGGATGCTCGAACTCCGAGAAGCATACGTAGGCTTCCGCCAATACGAGGTCTTTAACTCCTTCTTTTGCCAATTTCTCTGCTGCGACCCTGAAATCTGGAAAACCCGGACGAGCTGCACCAAACCCTCTCTCGATGATTATCTCATCTCCGTATCTCTCCTTCAACTTTGCCTCGGTATGGTCCAGTATCCTAAGTTCTCTCTCTTCGCCAGGATCGTGGTTATCCATCTTCTGATAGAGATCATACATGCTCAAGTTAAAGTATTCCCAAAAGTCTGATTCCCCCTTGCCGGGTCCATCCGGCGCTAAATAGTAAGAAAATTGGGGCATCATATCGCCGACCATCGGTATCGAGCCTAAGACCGAGATTAACGACTTGGAGACCCACCTATAATCCTTCCCTTCGTAAGGATTTCCCCAGGCATCCATCAAATTCGGATCTTCTTTCTCCACCAGGCAAACGGGATCATCTCTATCCACGAGCAGCGTGCCGGAATCCATCCCAGTCAATGCCTTTTCGGCGATGGTTGCCATAAAAGGCATCCCGATCATCTTCATTCCGGATTCCATGTAGTTGCCCAGAAAATTTTTCCATCCGACGTACATATCGGCATCGTATCTCTCCGGCTCACCGATACTTATCAGTAGCACGCCGACTTTTTCTTCTGGCTCTGGTGCCGCCACGACAAATGGGGACAATAGCGTGAACGATAGGATCGCCACAAAGAGCAGACCAATCAACTTATTCTTCGATCTCTTCATATCCTTTTCTCCACTTATTTTATTTAATTTTTGATTTATTCACCTTTTATCTATTCGGCCATAACTTCGGGCAAAACCTTTAGGAGGGCCGCTATCATACCCAGTATCACAATGAGTGCTCCTATGATCACTATTATGATACCGGCGATCGGCCCGGCGATCCCTGCCATCATTCCTTTCAGAAAAACCATGAAACCCCCTATTGAAACGAGTATTCCGATGATGCACGGTAGAACCGCGTATGCCAACCATTTTGGTAACGCCTTCAATGCCTTCTTATATTCAACCATTTTTTTCATCACTCCTTTTTGAGTTGTATCTTATAGCAGCGTTAGGTATGGAAATAATATGCCCTAAAAAGGCTCTGTTTTAGATAAAAATCTTAACTTTGTTAGGATTTAAGGAAAAAACCTATAAACAGATTTAAAAATAAACGCCTTTCTTGTGCAAAGAGGCTGTAGATCATATCCTCTGTTATCTGAAGTTGTCACAGTTTAGTGCCCTAGTCACAGTTTGGTGCCCTGGTTAGTCTTATTGCAGCTTTCAAATTATGCCCATCCCATTCTCTAGAAGTGCTGATCAACTCCTTTTTTAAGCATTTCGCAGTAGGTATGGAAATAATATACCCTAAAAAAGCTCGGTTTTGGATAAAAAGCCTAATAAAATTAGATTTTCTTTCTAAAATCTAATATCTTCCTTGAAACATCAATATGTTTGAGTCACGTACCCATCAGGATTCTGATTTTCTCTTTTCCAATAGAGTGAAGTAGAAGGTGGATCCTTCTCTATTTTTACCTTCAGATTCTATCCAGAT
>RXIL01000098.1 GCA_004212085.1 Candidatus Methanolliviera hydrocarbonicum | reverse complement strand
GGCTCGCGATGTTAAAACTTGGATTGAGAGATCTAAGAGAACTCTACCGCCCGGACATAGATTGGTTGAGGAAGAGTCCACTATTTGGAGATTTTTAAATGCCCGTGATATCGCTCGGATATGAAGATTTAGAAGAATTAGTGGGAATTCCAAAAGAGGAGATACTAACTAAGATACCGATGCTCGGGGCGGATATAGAGAGAGTGGAAGAAGATCACGTCGATGTGGAGTTCTTTCCAAATAGACCAGATTTATACTCTGTCGAAGGTGTTGCGAGGGCTTTGAGGGGGTTTCTATCGATCGAGGAGGGGGCAAGATATTACAGCGTCAAGGAATCGAAGATCAATCTCACCGTAAAGGACGCCGTTCTCCCAATACGTCCTCATATTGCATCAGCGGTCGTGAAAGGTATCAAATTTTCCGGTGCCTTAATAGAATCACTGATGAATCTGCAGGAACACCTTCCACAGGGGTTTAGGAAGAGATAGAAGAAAAATCTCGATTGGAGTTCACGATCTTTCTAAGATAGAATCTCCCTTCACATATACAGCGGTCTCTCCAGATTTCAGTTTTGTACCACTCGATCTCGATGAAGAGATGACGATGCGGAAGATCTTAACGCGACACCCGAAAGGTGTCAAATACAGAAAAATTCTCGAACATTTTGATTTGTATCCTATCATCTTTGAAGGGAGGGGCGAAGTGGTCTCTTTTCCACCCATAATAAACGCAGAATTGACGAGAGTGACGGAAAAAACCGAAGATATATTTATCGACGTTACCGGAACAGAACCAATCGTTTTTAAGGCATTGAATATCGTAGTATCTTCTCTCGCGGAGAGAGGAGGGGAGATATATTCTGTAAGGATTGATAGAGGTTCCAAAGAGGCGAGAATTGTATCTCCAGATCTATCCTATGAGGAGATAGATATAGAACTATCAGAATTTAGATCCCTCATCGGCGAAGACCTGACGCCTTTTGATATTATAGAATCGCTCAGAAAGATGAGATACGACGCAGATCGGGGGAAAGAGGATAAGGTACTGGTTAAAATTCCACCTTACAGGGTTGATATTCTTCATCCGTGGGACATCATCGAAGATGTCGCGATCGGTTATGGATATGAGAATATAAGACCAGAATTTCCAAAGACCCTGACGATGGGAAGCCCTCATGAGATGGAGGTCTTCTCATCCAAGATCAGAGAAGTGATGATTGGGCTCTGTTTCTTTGAGGTGATCACGTTTACGTTGACGAACGAAGAGAAAGAATTTGATTGGATGAGGAGGATAAATGGAAATAAGGAAGAGATCGTTACGGTTAATAATCCGATAAGCAAAGAACATACGATGATGAGAAGAACGATATTACCAAATCTGATCGAACTATTATCATTTAATAAACACAGAGATCTCCCTCAGAGGATATTTGAGATCGGAGACGTGATTTTAAATGGTAAAACGACAGAGAGCCTTGCCGCGGTATCCATACATTCGGATGCCGAATTCTCCGAGGTAAGATCTTATATAGATGCGTTATTCAGAGAGATGAAGATGGAGGCGAAGATAAAGAATTCGACCGATCCGGCATTTTTGGAGGGGAGAAGCGGTGATATTTACGTAAATAAGAGAAAAATTGGAGTCTTTGGAGAACTACATCCCGATGTTGTATGGAATTTTGAGCTCGAATATCCGATCGTGGCTATGGAGATAAATTTAGCCTCTCTCGAATAAATCAACTAACTTTTTAAAATGAAAGAGATTAGAAAAAATTTCTGTCCTTTATGCGGGAAAGAAGTCGAGCTGGAAGAGATGATATGTGGAATGTGCGCAGAATGCTACATTAAAAAAGAGAAAATTATAGAACCTCCAAGAGATAGCAAGATTACGATATGCCCAAGATGTGGGTCTCTTTATGAAGGAGGATGGAAAAAGTCTAAAAGCATAGAATCTGCCGCCATTTCTTTTATCTCATCAAAAATTTTGATATCCAACGAGATAGATGATGTAGAGCTAAATTTATCTCCCGAAAGATTGAATTCAAAGAGGGTACTCGTCCATGGATGCCTCAAAGGAAAGGTAAAGGGTGAGGTAATCGAAAAAAAGATGGATCTTCTGGTGCATGTGGCATATAACATCTGTGATAGGTGTAGCAGAATTTCTGGCAGATATTACGAATCGATTGTCCAGATAAGGGCATATGACAGAAATCCAACTAAATTAGAGATAGAAGAGATAAAAAAAATTGCGAGCGAGATCGTGAACAATGGGTATGACAGAGGAGACGAAAAGTCATTTATCACAGATATTAAAGAATTTGAGAAGGGGTTGGATCTTTATCTTGGATCTAAAAAAATTGCGAAGCAGATATGCAGATCCGTTAGATCGAGGTACGGTGGAGATTTAGTGGACTCTGCAAAATTGGTCGGAGAAAAAGACGGAAAGAAAAATTACAGGGTAACTCATTCTTTGAGGCTTCCAAAATTTTTGAGAGGTGATATCATCTCGTATGAAGGGAATATTGTACAGATAAGAGCTATTGGGACGAAGATGAAGGGGAAGGACCTCTCGAACGGTAAGACTATTATGCTGGAGAGCCATAAAGATAAATTGAGGGGGATGAAAAAGGTTGGCTCTATCAAAGAAGCTGCTGAAACAGACCTAATAACGGTAGCGGGAAAAGAGATACAGGTGCTCGATCCTGAGACAGGTGAAGTCGTAACTATCTCGAAACCATATTTCATCGATGACTCTAGCGAGAAGAATAAGGTAAAGGTGATCAAGACGGATTCCGGTTTGATTGCTGTTCTGCCACACAACAATGACGCTTGAAAATTTTATCGGGATCTTAGAAGAGAGTACAGGCGTGGGGTGGACATTTGCGATCTGGGACCTCCTCTTTTTATCCGTCTTGCTCATAATTGGCATTTTATTGAGATCAAAAGTAAAGTTCTTCCAAAAATGGCTTATACCTGACGCATTGCTGGCCGGTCTATTGGGTCTTATCCTCGGTAAATATGTGCTTGGAACTCTCACACAAAACACCCTTTACATACCCTTCTCAGAGGGTTTGGCATATTATCCGTACCATCTTCTGAACATATGCTTTTGCTCAATTCCACTGGGAGCTGCTGAGATTTCATGGAGGAAGATAAAGAAAGGAGGCCTCTCGACTGGATTATGTATAAGCTTCACACAGATGGGGCAGGTGGCGTTTGGTGTTGGAATAGCACTCATCTTCATCTTTCTGTTGGGTTTTGAGGTCTCTCCGCTGATCGGTACACTATTCATGTTCGGGTATGGTACCGGTCCTGGTCAAGCTTACGCCATAGGAAACGTCTACGAGAATCTTGGCTTATTTGTGGGCGGTAAGGAGATAGGTTTAGCATTTGGATCGTTGGGATATGTTTTTGCCTTCTTGGGAGGAATCCCACTGATGATGTGGGGGATCAGGAACGGACATACCGCTCACATTCGATCGCTCGATGAGATACCCGAATATGTGAAAACCGGATTGATAAGAGATGAAAGAGATAGGGGGGTTGCCGGCAGATATACATCGGCCACTGAGGCAATAGATACGCTCTCGATGCAGATCGCCCTGGTGCTATTCACATACATCATCTCTATCCTTGTATATCTTGCCATCTGGAGTATATTACCTAAAGGAGCGTCGATCTATCTATGTGGTTTTCTCTATATGATCTGTGTTATGGTAGGTATGATATTCAGGGTGATTCTGGACAAAACGGGCAGAAGATACATTCTCGACTCACAGACGCAAGCCAGGATACAGGGAGTTACGACGGACCTCATCGTGGTGAGCGCGATAGCGGCCATCTCTATACCGATGGTCTGGAGATATTTCACTCCTTTCATAACGATCGCCATACTCGGGGGTTTTTTCACCCTCTTGATCAGCGTCTGGCTGCATAAGAGGATATTCTCCGATCATCAATTTGAGAGACTGATGTTCAACTACGGAGCTCACACAGGAACAGCTATGAGCGGATTGGCACTGATGCGTGTGGTTGATCCGGAGTTCAAATCTTCCGCCCCGGCTGACTATACAATGGGGATGCCGTTGGCGTTGGTATGCCAGTTTGTCATAGCTTCCATTGGAGGAGTCGTCATCTCTATGGCTAAAACGGCTTTTTGGCCGCCCATCCTCTATTTTCTGATTGCTATCGTATTTACAATATTTTTATGGTATCTTTGGCCAGTTTTTGGATTTTGGAAGCGATATAAACCATTTTGGTCTCTTTGGCCCAAAGATTGATGAGAGAGAAGATCTCAGATATCACCATTTAACAGGGGAGATTAAGTAAAAGTTTAAGAATATCTATAAACAATTTTATTATATGGAAGAAGCGGGTGCAAAGGCTGGGCTCATGGCTGGTTGTGTATTCGGTATGAGTCTGGCGATTTGTACGATATTTTCGTTTTTTCGGTCGCGTGAATTACTCGTGGAAGAGATGGCGATCCAGCTGGAGCAGATTGCATATCCGGTTCCAGAGATCGGAAATTTACTGAAAATCATCATGGTCGTTGCTCCCATCGCAATATTCTTGATCTCCGCGATCTTCGGACTGCTCTTTGGATTGTTATACCACCGCCTGTATCTTCACAATCCCAAGTTGAAGGCAATGTATGCAACGCTCGTGGGTCTCCTATTAGGCATATTTTTTGGTTTTACCACGAATATTGCTCTAAGCAGGAGCAAGACTGTGGCAATCTGTCTGTTCTTAGGCTTGCTCTATGCGGTAGTCCTGTTATATCTGCATTCGAGATATATGGAGGCGGTAAACTTGGAACTCGATCAACTACAGATGTCCATATTAGAAGTCATTAAAAGGAAGAAACCGAAATTTGTAGAGTTATTGAAGACCATACCCGTGGATAAAGAAGAACTTCGCGACGAGCTTTGCAAACTCGACGATCTGGGACTGATCGCAGAGGACTACCAAAATAGGTATCTAATAAAAGATGCGGGAAAATTACTGCTTCGGGATCAAAGGGGTATAAAAAAGACCGCAGTTGTATCGGACAGCAGATCTGTCCTCGTCTTCATCCTGATCTCTTACGGCATAATGTGTGTAACGGCGCTCGGTATATACCTGGCCGGCGGGTTGAGTAAGATTGGCATCTTCGCCCCTCTGATCGGCGCGGGAGTGATGTTTGCGCCGTTGATTGCAAGCGCAGTGGTCATAAAGTATATGACCTACGAAAGATTTACAGATTTTGGGCTTAAGAGGGGAAAACTCAGATATTATATCTATGCGCTGATCTATCCGTTCATCACACTCGCGCTCGGCCTCATATTCGTATCCATATTCAAAACGGCGGATATCCATTTCTCCAATATTAAAACGATGGGTTGGTCTTTGACAATGGTGAGTTTGATGATCGCCGCCCCGTTCTTTAATATCATATTTGCGTTCGGGGAAGAGTTCGGATGGAGGGGTTTTTTACAGGAGAAGCTCACAAAACGATATCCCTTGCCCATCGCACTTCTAACTATAGGACTGATCTGGGGTTTTTGGCATGCGCCACTCATCTTATTGGGCTATAACTATCCACATCACCCGGTAATAGGAGTCTTTCTCTTTACGGTCTTCTGTGTGCTGTTTGGTATATTTTTGAGCTGGCTCAGGATAAGATCAGATAGTATCTTTCCATGCGCTCTCGCCCACGGTGCGTTCAACGCATATGCCGGCTTTGGACTTCTAATCGCGCCTGCAGACGAATTGTTTACCGTGCCTATAGGATTTCCCGCGATGCTTGCCTATGTGGTGATCACCGTTTTGGTCTGCCTGAATTTACGCGGATGCAAATAGATCATATCTTCTTCAGTTTGACCGCCGTTCCATAGACCATCATCTCGGCGGCTCCCTGCATGACCATCGAGGTTACAAAACGCACATCTGTGACCGCGTCCGCGTCCATCTCTTTGGCCTTTCCGATCATCCTTTCAAGTGCTGCTTTGCGTGCCTCATCCAGCATCTCGGTATAGAAGCCGAGCTCACCGCCCACCATGTGTTTGAATGCCATCGTTATGTCCTTGCCGAGATGTTTCGCCTTGATGGAGGAACCCCAAATCAAACCGAGAACTCCCGCGATCTCGTGGCCAGGCACGGCGCCTCCCGTGGTTAACAATACATCTTTTTCCATAGTTTTTTGATCATACTCTTTAGTTATAATATTTTCTAATAGATTCATAAAAGAAGACCAAACCGATAGTTTTTTTTCCTTACACCTCTCCAAAATTATATCGTGAATGAAGAGATGAGAGAACGCGCGAAAGAATTTGCAGATAAAATCTCAACCTCGAAGAAAAAAGAGATTACGTTAATTTCGCACATAGACGCGGATGGTATCACATCCATGTCGATAATGGTAAGGGTGCTTAAGCGGGCGAAGATAAGGTTTAAAGGAATCTTTTTAAGACAACTCGATGAGAGAACGGTCGAAAAAATTCCAGGAGATTCGTCTCTAAAGCTCTTTTTGGATCTGGGCAGTGGACAACAAGATATACTTGAGGTGCGTGGATTTAAGAGAGAAGAGGTTTTAATCATCGATCATCATATACCAGGGGAGAATATATACGAACAGTTCAATCCTCTTCTCTTTCAGAGAGAAGAGAAGAAGGTGAGTGCCGCTGGTCTAGCTTACCTTGTAGCAAAAAATATTGGAGAAAACTCTGATTTATCTAAATTGGCCATCGTCGGTGCAGTTGGAGATATGATGGCAAATGAAACGAATAGGCTCGAAGGATCGATGAGAGAGATCGTGAATGATGCCAGGAGAAAAGGCTTTCTCAAGGTGACGAAAGATATAAGTGCGTATGGAATCTCGACCCGCCCAATACATCTTATGCTCTCCTACACAGATGATCCTTACATGGATGGATTGACTGATAACAAAGATAACTGTTTAGATCTATTGAAAGATCTTGGAATAGCAGCTAAAGAGGATGAGCGGTGGAGGGTATGGGAAGATTTATCGAGAGAGGAGAAGAGAAGAATATATTCGGAATTAATAGAGAAAGTGAAAGAAGAGGATCAATACAGGCTATCCGGTGAGAATTATATATTCAAGGATGAGAGGAGGAGGACTCCACTCAGGAACGCAAAAGAATATTCAACGCTATTGAACGCGTGTGGCAGATGGGTGAAACCGAAGATCGGTATGGACGTCTGTTTGGGGGACAGGGATGAGAGATATGGTCAGGCATCGGTCTTACTCAAAAATCATAAGAGGGTGATAAGAGAATTGCTCGAATATATCTTGAAGAATGGGGTTATCAAGAGAGAGAATATTCAATATATGGATGCTAAAGATAATTTTCCGGATACGATCATTGGAATAGGTGCCGGCATGGCACGCTCAAAGCTCGATAAAGAGATTCCCGGAAAACCGATGATAATATTTGGAGATATGGTGGGGGAGGAGGATTTAAGAAAGGTGAGTGGAAGGGCGAACTACGAACAGGTGAAAAGAGGGATAAATCTGCAAGAGGCAATAAGCAGGGCTTCTCAAGCTGTTGGAGGAGGGGGTGGAGGGCACAAGATAGCTGCCGGTGGATGTATTCCAAGAGGTACTGAAGAAGCATTTTTAAATGGGCTGGATGAGATAGTAGGGGAGCAGACCGCTAAGTAAGTATCTCCTCGATGAGCTGACTTATCTCTTCGATCTTTCTTCCACCATCTATAGAGCTTAAAACGCCCATTTCTCTGTAATAATTTGTGAGTGGTTCTGTCTGATCTTTATAAACCTTTAATCTGTTTCTAACCGTCTCTTCCCTGTCGTCATCTCTTTGATAGAGCTCTCCTCCGCAGAGATCACAGATATTCTCCTCATTTGGAGGATTAAAGATTATGTGGTAACTCGCTCCACAACCTTTACAGATCCTCCTCCCCGACATCCTTCTTATGATATCATCCTCTTTGACCTCAATATTGAGGGCGTTATCAATTTTTTCATTCATTTTATTTAGAACTTCGTCTAAAGCCTCTGCTTGTGGAACTGTTCTTGGAAAACCGTCTAAAATAAACCCATCCCTACAATCTTCTGCCTTTAATCTCTCTTCGGTTATCATTATTACCAATTCGTCTGGCACCAATGCTCCCGAGTCCATATAATGTTTGGCTCTTATGCCAAGCTCCGTTTTGTCTTCAACCGCTTTTCTCAACATATCCCCGGTAGAAATCTGTGGAATACCGTATCTCTCCTCTATCAATTTTGCTTGAGTTCCTTTTCCGCTCCCCGGTGGGCCCAATAGGATTATGTTCATATAGATCTCCAACATTCTTTACTAGGAAAAGTAAAAAAGCGATATTAAAAAGTTTCTGCCGTGGTGGCGAGATTGATTCAATTTTTTAGAGCTAAACCTCACGGCCACTGCTTAGGGACATTTAACCACTCGCCAAATTGTGCTTCGAGCACCCATGAATGTTTGTGGATTTATGTCCTTGCCGATAAAAATGTGAACTGCCCCAAGCTAAAGTTCCTAAAAACCAAAAGTTTTTAGGATATGCGACGAAATCGAAGATTTGCAACTACATAGGGATTTTCATTTTTCATAACGTCACAAAAACTTTCAGTTCAATCAATTCGTGAATCTCCGCCGGCAAAACAACAATTAAATCACCTCATGTAAGGTTTGTCGAATCGTTCTTCAAACGCGTTGTTCTCTTTTAACTGCTTATTCCAGTAAACGTGTGCCATTCCGATTGAACTTGCGAATCTAAAAAATAATCTTCTTAATGCTGATAAATGTTCAGGTTTGGCAAGTCTTTTAAGCAATTCTTCATCAAATTTTCCTGACTTCCCGTAAATTTTTCCCAGTTCATAAAAGTAGTTAAAAGTTTTTTTGGTCATAAACTGTGGCATTACCCGTATACCTTCGATACCCCCTTTCACAATGCAGCCAGCGTATTGACAGTTCAGTCTTTTTGCAAGTTTCTCAAGATAGCGTTCCACAAACCTGCTATGATAGGCTTCCGGAAATCCGCCCTGCACCATAAAACCAATAGTTGGATTATCTTGCCTTCCGCATAAAGATTTAAGATTATCAATAAATGACTTTACTATCCCAGGCATACAATCGATATAAAGCGGAAACGCCAGTATTACATTACCGACATCCTTAAACATTTCAACAAGTTTCCCAACATCTTTATTATTAACTATATATTCAAGTTCATAGCTATTGCCTTCTGTCTCCATAAAACCATTTAAAAAGTGCTCTAAAAGAATAGCTGTATTACTTTCCTTTCCTCTCGGTGAACCATTAAATACGGTTAATTTCATCTGATATCTCCTGCACCGGAATGTCGGTTTGCATTACAAAACGTGAAGATGTCTTAAAGTCAATAGCAAAACGGGAAAAAATATCGTTCACTATTTCAATATCCTCACTATCAGTATCATCTTCCTTTTCAATTATTAGCCCTATTAAGGGATATTTGTCATATCTCTTCATATGGTGACATTCCTTATTATCAACCAGCTCAATATAAGGGAGGAGAAGTGGGATAAGCTTATCCATGGCAATTTTTAAAACTGCACTGGGAAACCCCATAACAAGAGGTGCAGCACACAGCAAAAAATCAGAATTTATAATCTCTCTACAAATATCGTGTGAATCATCTTTGAAAATGCACTGACCAGGTGTTTTCAACCAACAATCAAAACATCCACGACAAGGGCGTATTTTCATTTCCAGGAGTTTAAAATGAACAACACTGTTATCAGATGATTCCAGTAGTTTTACCAGATTATTCAGGTAGTCATCAAACTTTTGATTATCTGGATCTGGATTCCCATTTAACATTGTAATTTTCATATGCCTGCTTCCTTTAGTCTTCCTATATACTTGTGATATTATACAACGCAGAAAGACACAGGGATATTGTTACCCCTATTTATTTAACATTTTCCATCATCATTTAAAATGGAATTCCAGATTTTTATTGTTCAACCATGGCACCCTGGGACTAATCCCCCTACTTCGGAGTTTCTCGTTTAAGCCTTGGAACAAAGGCACGAGTTCAGGCGGGTATCGATAGTAAGTAACGTGGATCTTTTCACCTTTTGACCTTACAAATGCCTGAATATTCAGAAATTTCTCGAATAGCCCC
>RXIL01000143.1 GCA_004212085.1 Candidatus Methanolliviera hydrocarbonicum | reverse complement strand
AGGGTTGATGACCGATGCGTGTGGGCAGTCTGAGGCAAACGTCGTGAATGTAGCCAATTTTACCGGACTGCTGGTGAGAATGTTACCGCCTGAGGTGCTAAAGAAAGTTATGCCAATTGGGAGCAGATGTAATAGCGGTCTGTTGTCCTTTTTGTCTTTTAACTTTAGAGGATGCCGTGAAGATTTCAGGATTTGAAGGGGAAATCGAGGTGATGGACATATTTGAGATACTGAATGATTGTTCGAAGTGAGGGGGTAGTGGTTACCGCCCTATCTCTACCTGTGCACTACTCTATGAAGTGCCAAAGCCAGATTCCTCTATCATTACAACTTTACCAAATATTTTTCAAAACTTTTAAATGTTTGGACTGGGCTCTACACCGCCTATAAATTTAGGGTTTGAATCAAAAGCGACAGCGTTAAATATATCCTTCTTACTTTTTACCAAATTGAGGGGCTGTGGCCTAGTCAGGAAGGGCGGCGGGCTCCAGAGATATGAAGATGAAGCTCCATATTGGAGAGACCCGCCGATCGTGTGTTCGAATCGCACCAGCCCCACTTTTTATTACTTAAAAACAAAGCTTTTTGAATAGCGGCATAGATAATAGGTATTGTGTTAGGCAAAGACCATCTGACGATAGCTCTACTGATCGGTATAATCGTCTCGGTTTATCTTCATATAGTCGTTGGGATCGATATGCCATCTCTCTTAGTCTTCATCTTTGGAGTCTCCTCTGGCTCCTTGCTTTTGGACATAGATTCTCCAGATTCGGCTATAAATCATCCAATAATAAAAGGTAAAAATATGGATAAATTGGCGCTATTTACGTTTGTAAACCCTTCTATAGCAAAGATTACCAGAACAATGGTTCAACCACCTCTATTCTTACTGAGGAAAAGCTATCCGGAGGTGAATACAAATCACAGAGGAATTCTTCACTCCTTGACGGGTGTTCTCATCATATCATCCGTTTGGTTCATAATAATGAGCATTATAACGCTTACTATAATTGTATCAGCCAAAAATTTTCTCACTTTTACCANGCCATTCATCATGGCATTTCCAATCGGCATATTCTTTGGAGGAATAATCCACCTCTTAGAAGACAGCTTAACATTCTCTGGGATACAGTGGTTACAGCCGTTCAGTAATATGCGTGTGCGAGGGAGCATTAAGACGCTCTCAAAGCATGAGACCAAAGAGAAAAGATTGAAATTGAGGGAGAGAGAATATATCTTTGTGTGGTATTTTGTTATATCAACAGTGGTGATGCTCATAATACTTTATATCCTGAAAGAGATATTGTTTCTGATATTAATGATCATCTGGATCATCATGACAGGATGGGTATGGAATATAAGGTTTACATAGATTCCATAAACTTCCATCCCAACAACACTCCATCGTCCATCTCTTCTATTTTGATCAATTTCAATCTTGGGAATTTCTCTTTAAACCCCTCTCCAGCCACAGGCGTTGGAGAATTTCTTCCACCGATTATCTTAGGTCCTACATAAATATATAATTCATCTACAAGATTAGAAGAGATCAAACCCCAGCTCAATTCTCCTCCGCCTTCCACCATCACCTTATTTATACCTCTCTTCCACAAAATATCCATCAATTCTTTAAGATTTACTTTATCTTCCCCTGCCACGATCACATCAGCGTATCTCTCGATCGCTCTCATCTTCTCTTCGTCTGCTCTATCACTCGTTGCAACGATCCTCTTTCCATCCCCCCTCCTTAAAATTTCCGCGCTCGGAGGAGTTCTGCACCTGCTATCAATAACAATCCTAACTGGATTCTCATCCTTCCCATCAGATATTCTCTTTTTTCGCCTTTCCTCTGATTTGATCGTTAAACTAGGATCATCAGACAAGATGGTTCCAACCCCAACCATTATGGCATCTGAAGATAATTTCAGTTCATCTACTCGTTCAAAATCTTCTTTCCCAGATATTCTAATCTGCTTCCCATCTACATTAGATACTTTTCCGTCCGAACTCATCGCCATGTTGATGAAGACAAAAGGTCTCATCTTCTTCAGTCGTCGAGTAATTCTAAAGGCCTATCCATCTCTTCTTCTGCTATTCTATCCAGAATGAAGTGTTTCTCAACATAAGCCCTTATCTCAATATCTGATATGCAGGAGACTCGCTTTCCCGCGTCATAAAGTTTTTGGATCGCCTTATGGATCGCCGCAACCCGCGGGTCCTCTTTCCTCACCTTCACCTCGGTATCAAGTATATCTGTCAACGCCTCTTCCACCTTTGNCCTGATTACTCCCCTTCCGGAACTGNTCCCTATCAAAACTCTTCTCTCTCCTCCGATCAGCTCCGGTGGATAAGGTTCATAAGTGGCTGGATTTTTTAAGANTCCATCGGCATGAATTCCACTCTCATGTGCAAAGACATTTTTTCCCACGATCGCTTTGTTTGGAGGAACTCTTATCCCAATCTCCTTCTGCATGTATCTCGAGAAATCCACAATACAAGAGAGGTCGTATCTATCTTCGTACCCCTCCACCCTCTCAGATAGAAAGAGCATAACCTTTTCAAGCTCCGCGTTCCCTGCCCGTTCTCCAATTCCCAAGAACGTTAGATTACTCCAGTCAGCTCCAAAGAAATATCCAATGGTACTATTTGCAAATGACATACCAAAGTCATCATGCATGTGCGTTTCCATCTCTTTAACGCCGAGCTCTTTTAATCTCACTATTATCTTTGGGATACTCACCGGCAAAGGGCTCTTTACATACGGCAGTCCAACCCCAACGGTATCGCAGATCCTTATTATAGTATTCGGGTCTATCTCTATAATCTCTTTTACGAGTGGAAATACGAAGCCTTCCAGATCCGAGCGGGTCATATCTTCAAGGTGACACCTCGTTTTCAAACCGTGATCTACAGCGTATTGAAGTGCGCTCAGGTATTTTTCGCGTGCCTCTTCTCTGGTGATACCTATCTTATCTCTTATATGCAGATCTGAGATGGACATGAGTATTCCTATCTCATTTATGCCATCAAAGGCTAATGTCAAATCTATGTCTTTCGGGTTTGCCCTTGCCCATCCCGTGATCTCAGGTTTCTCTTTTCCCTCGTCCATCATCGCCCTTGCGGCCTTTTTGTCCCTGTCCTTGAAGAGAAAAACTTCGGTCTTCTCCACCCCCATCCGGCTGAGATATTCAAATATCTTCACCTCCTGAGAGGCATTCATCACAACACCTGGCATCTGAGAGCCGTCTCTCAGCGTGCTGTCGCTCACCTTTGCATCAAAGTTCTTTGGGCGTTTTAGCTTTGGTATTTTTCCATAAGAAGCTGTCAATTTTATTCACCTCCTTTAATTCTTGCAACCCCACTCTTTATGGCAGCATCCGCTACAGCAGACGCGATAGCCGGAACGACTCTCTCATCGAAAGGAGATGGGATTATGTACTCTTCGGAGAGCTCGTAGCCCGGAATTATACCTGCGAGGGCATCTGCCGCACCTATCTTCATCGTTTCGCTGATCTCTCTTGCTCTGACGTTTAGTGCACCTCGGAATATGCCGGGAAATCCTAAAACGTTGTTTATCTGGTTGGGGAAGTCTGATCTTCCAGTTCCGACGATCTTTGCGCCCCCCTCTTTTGCCGCATCTGGCATTATCTCAGGGATCGGATTTGCCATGGCAAAGACGATAGGGTCGTTAGCCATCCCTTTGATCATATCACTTTTTATCACATTACCAGCGGAGACTCCGATGAAGATGTCTGCCCCCTTCATCGCGTCCTTTATAGTTCCAGTCCTCTTGGATAAGTTTGTTGATCTTGCGATCTCCTCTTTTGCGAAGTTCATCCCATCCTGTCTGCCTTCGTAGATCATGCCCCTCGTATCACAAAGGATGATATCTCTTACTCCTTTCTCCAGCAATATCTTTGCACAGGCGATTCCTGCCGATCCTGACCCGTTTATGGCCACCTTCACCTCATCAAATTTTTTACCAACAACCTTCAAAGCATTCGTCAATGCTGCTAGAATTATGACAGCAGTGCCGTGTTGGTCGTCGTGAAAGACCGGAATGTTCATCTCCTCTTTCAATCTCTCTTCTATCAAGAAACATTTTGGCGCCGCTATATCCTCTAAATTTATTCCCCCAAATGTCGGCTCCAAGAGCTTCACGCATTCGATTATCTTTTCTGCGTCTTTGGTCTTTAAGCATAGGGGAAAAGCATCTATCATAGCAAATTTTTTAAAGAGGATAGCTTTTCCTTCCATAACCGGAATTGCGGCTTCTGCACTTATATCTCCCAAACCCAAAACGGCAGAACCGTCTGATACAACCGCCACAAGATTTGACTTTGCCGTATATTCATAGACCAATTCATTATCTCTAAATATCTCTCTACTCGGTTCTGCCACACCGGGCGTGTAAGCCAAGCCGAGTTCGTATATGGTGTTCATAGGCACCTTACTTACCATCTCTATCTTTCCCTTTCTCCGCCTGTGATACACCAAAGACGCTTCGATTAGATCTTCTTTACACACAAGGGTTAGATATTCACCTCCTTTATATGCTTTACCTCGATGATCTCCTTATCCTCCGTTAATTTTATTACAGGCGTGAGTAAAGTGTGCCTAAAGGAGGCATATGGATTTGGAAAGTTTTGACGATCTGCTAAAATATCTATATATGAAATACGATAAAAATCCTTTTGGGTGGAAGGTCTCAATAGGAAACGAGAGGGGATTTGGAAACATCTTCGTGACCAATTCAAAAGATGTTTGGCAGATAAAGTTAGATAGCATTTATAAACCTAAACCAATTGGTATGGGAACTAAAATTGGGAATTATGAGGGCAACAATAATTTTTTTGATAATAAAGTTCCTTATTATGGATTGAGGGCAATAGAGGAAGATAAACTGAGGGCGATCTCCAGAGCAGCCGAAAACGGACAATATTTGAATCAGTTCATCGATGAACTGCTAAAAAAACGTCCTATGCGGGCAAAAGAGATAAGTTCTGCTGCCCTGAATGGTCCCATACAGTTCATGCAGAATGGTAAATACATTTCTGAGAGGCAGAGAGAGGTGGATAGAAAGTTAAAAGAGAGTTTGGAAAAGCTTCTTTATAGGGAAGGCTACGGCTCAGAATATGTTTAGAGGACTTAACGAGTATAGGAGGTAAAAAATATGGGTCTATTGGATGGAAAGGTGGCTATCGTCACCGGTGCAGGGAGAGGAATTGGGAGAGAAGACGCATTAGTCCTGGCGAAAGAGGGAGCAAAGGTCGTCGTGGCCGATGTCGGAACGGCGAGAGATGAGATGACAACGGAGAAAGGGCCTGCGGATGAGGTCGTAGATGAGATAAAGAAGGCCGGCGGAGAGGCGATGGCAAGCTATACGAATGTTGCAGATTTCAACGCAACAAAGGAGATGATAGATAACACCGTGAAGGAGTTCGGCGAGCTTAACATCCTGGTGAACAATGCGGGGATCCTGAGGGACAGGATGCTCGTCAATATGAATGAGGCAGAGTGGGACGCCGTAATAGCGGTGCATCTGAAGGGAACGTTCAACTGCACGAGGCACGCAGCAGCCTACTGGAGGAAGGAATCGAAGGAGGGGAGAGATAGGGGAGGAAGTGTGATTAACATGGCATCGGATGCGGGATTGATAGGGAATCCAGGACAGACGAATTACGGTGCGGCAAAGGCTGGAATAGCGGCTTTCACAATAATATCTGCGGCTGAACTTGGCAGGTACGGGGTAAGGATCAACTGCATCGTCCCTGTTGCAAGGACGAGGTTGACGCTAGAGACTCCAGGTGCGGTAGGCATGATGATGGCGGAAAAACCGCCAGAAGGAGAGTTCGACATACTCGACCCGAAGAACATGACGGGTGTGATCGCGTATCTTGGAAGCGATGAGGCGAAGGAGATAACAGGAAGGGTATTCCACATTGCAGGGGGGAAGGTGCATATGATGGATGGGTGGCACGGAGTGGCGAGCATAGAGAAGGATGGGAGATGGGAACCTTCGGAGTTGGTTCCGAAGATGAAGGAGCTCGTGGAGAGCGTAGAGATTGAAGATATAAGTACGAAGATGACCTGGTGGATGTAATTAAGGATCCTGGCTAAATAAAATAGAATAGAAGGTGCTTTGTATGGTCAATATGGATGTGCTTGGGAAAGAGTCGGAGCCGATAGAGTACGAGTATACGTGGAAAGACGTGGTCTTGTACGCGCTTGGAATAGGTGCGGGCAACGATGATCTAAATTTTGTCTATGAGAGCGACTTGAAGGTTTATCCCACGTTTGCAGTGGTAGCCCCTTTTCCCGCCCTAGCGTGGGCGTTTGGAGAGGCAGATCTGAATCTAATGATGCTCCTCCACGCTGGACAGAAGATCGTACTCCACAAGGAGATTCCGACGGAGGGTAAAATTACAACGATTGCGAAGATATCCAATATCTGCGATACTGGAAAGCATTCCGTGACATATGCCGATGCGGAGACGAGGGATGAGAAGGGTGATCTTCCTCTTTACAAACACCTTCTCCCTCCTCGTCCGAGGAGATGGGGGATTCGGTGGTGAAAAACCACCCGCGGCAGGAAACGTGCCTCCCGAGAGAGAACCCGACTTTAGCGATGAGATGACCATCTCTAAGAACCAGAACCTCATATACCGGTTATCCGGTGATATAAACCCGCTGCACGTAGATCCTGATTTTGCCAAGATGGCGGGATATGACAGGTGCATACTCCACGGTCTCTGCACGTATGGCTTTGCCGGTAGGGCAATCATGAGGAATCTCTGCAATAATGATCCAAAGAGGTTTAAGTCCTTCGAGGTGCGTTTCTCAAACGTTGTCTTTCCCGGTGACACGCTCATAACCGAGGGGTGGAAGGTGAGCGATGAGAGGTATATAATTCAGACGAAGAATCAGGATGGGAAGGTGGTCTTATCGAATGCTGCAGTGGAGATAAGGTGAGGGCAGAGATTTAAGTTTTGTATTAATTCATCTTTAAATTACTTTGAGAGTGGAATAAACTTTCCACTCAGCTTTTTTTATTGGAGGGGCGAATTTGGAGAAGGGAGGGTGCACATTTTCTCAAAAATTTCAGGTTAAATAAATTTGAGAATTTTAAAAATTCTCAAACTTCCAAGATGGATATGTCCACCCAATTTATGAGGTGAGATCAGAACGGCTCATTAAAGGTTATCGGCCGCAAGGTTTAGTCTCCCTCCTCTTTTAGATAGTCCATAAGTTCGGCAAAGTCGGGAGGTAAACTCCCCTTAAAGAGGAGGAACGAAGGCGTAGGGTACTTCAAGCCGGCCTTATGAGTCGCTTTAAGCCCTTCCATCACAGCATCCACTTTGCTCATGGGTATAGCAAAGGCAACCTCGTGGTCCTGCGTTTGAGCTATTGCCCGGTCACCGCCACCGACCACTATGAATTGGCACCTGTCGGTCAGAATGGTTCTGGTAATCTCTTCACCACAGGCAAGTCCTCCAATGTTCTGGGAAACTAAAGGATCGCCCGTTTCGTAAGTGGCGGCCTGTACCAGCCTAGATATCTGGGCTGGGTTGCCATAGATAACAATAACCTGTGGGTCAAATTCAGCACGGTGAATGGGTGCAACAACGAGATGGGTGTATTTTCCGTAATCGAGTTGCGGTATCTTTTGAGATATCTTCGCCCTTATGCTCTGATTTTTCACCCAGAATGGAACATCAAAACTTCCATCGAGAAATTTCTCTTTTGTAGGAAGAAAACCGAGGGTAAGCGCGCCAAGCGGGCAGAGCATATCCTCTAGCCCCATCGCCACCACCCATCCATAACGCCTTGCTAAGGCAATGCCCTGACATACCGGCATCTGGATGTTCATATCCCTCTTTGGCATTCTGGCTCTTTCCGGGATTTCTTCTGGAGATCTAACCATCTTTACCGCCACTGGAAAGGTTTGACGGTGAATATACGAATTTAGAGTTTCTTCAATCTTCTGAGGATCCATACTTATCTAAATAATGTTTTCAACATTTAATTCTATCGGTTAACCTCTTTTCTTTAACATAAAAATTTTTAAAACTGTACGCCCGATCGGGTTTAGGGGTGCGCGTCGGGAAGAGAACACGAGATATCTTCAAAACAGTTTGAAGATTGAAGAAGATCTATCAAGCCGAAGAACCTAAGCCCCCAAATCCCTTAATCAGAGCCTCCAACAAAGGGGCTACGATCTCGAGCACGGGGCTCAACATATCCGGAATCATTCTTGTTTTCCCAATATGTCTCCAATCTTCTTTTCGCTCATATCCATCTCTCTTTTTATCTAATTTCAAAATATAAAATAAAAAATCACATCTCAAAATAAAAAATAAAAAAAATAAAAAATTATTTTACTTCAAAACCCCCGCCTTCTTCATCTTCTCGATCTCTTCCTCCCTCAACTGCTTCTTAAAAATTTTTTCCACGGGAGATTTTGGAAGTTCATCCCTGATCTCCACGGATTTTGGAACCGCCCATTTTTCGACCCTCTCCTTTAGATATTCTATTATATCTTCTTCCTTTATCTTTCCCCTGTACTCCGGATATGGGGCGATGAATGCCTTTATCCTCTCACTTCCAGGCCTATCGGGATCAGGAACGCCTATCGCCGCCGCCTCATACACGCCCGGGTACTCATACAAGAGATCGTCCAACTCTATCGTATAGACCTTATAGCCCGAGACGATCACCATATCCTTCGTTCGATCTACGATATAAACCCTCCCTGCCTCGTCCACCTTCACAACGTCTCCTGTGTGTATGTACCCCTCATCATCCAAACCATCTCCCGGATTTGGCCAGTATCCAAGCATCAGATGGGGTCCTTTCACGCACATCTCCCCTCTCAATCCTTCTTTCACGAGTTTCGGTGTTGGTATGGTCTCTCCTGTATCTTCGTCCACGACCTTGAACTCTTCGTCCACAAGTGGATAGCCGACCGAGGTGACCAACTCTCTCTTGCTATCCGACGCAGATGGCATGATGGAGGAGATGAGTGGCATCAATCTATTTACGATCGCACCGAGGTTTATGCGACCGATTAATCCCATCCCCATTCTCATCAATGGGGTAATGCCGGGCATCGTCAAGATCCTGTCCAGCAGATGGAATATCTTGGAAGCGGTCTCCCTGCCACCGAGAAGAGGAGCAAATATATCCATCGCCGTCGGGCTGAGCGTGGCTCCAGAGGTCTCCGATAACCCGTGTGCTTCTATCAACACGCTTTTTGTCTTCTTCTCAAAACCTTCCTGGGTCTTCGGGGCGAGCGCCATCGAACCGGATAGACCGAGTATCCCAAGGTCTCCCACATCCTCTTTCGCCATCCTACCATATTGTGTCGGACTCATCGGTGTGAATAGCGGATGGTACTTCTTCGCCAATCTAACATACTCTTCTACGTCTCTTGGATCCGTCTGCAAGAGGATAGTGCACCCGAGCGCCATGACGTATCTATAGATCTCCTGCCCGTAGAGGTGGCAGAGTGGCAACGGTATGATCGTCGTGAAGAAACCATCGAGCAAACGAAGGACCGACTGCGGCATCATCGATCCGAAGGTCAGTTTTGTACACGCCGTTATCTCGTAATGGGTCAACATAACCCCTTTCGGAATCCCGGTCGATCCACCAGTGAAGAATAGTAGGCAGAGGTCCTTCTTCGGGTCTATATCCACCTTTGGAAGCTTTGGAGGGTACTTCTCGATCAGATCGGTGAACCATATTACCCCCTCCTCTCTCTCGTGTGCAGGAGGATTTTTTGAATAATCCCTTTCTTTTGTCACGATGATATTTTTAAGCTCCGTCTTCTCCTTCACCGCTCTGATGTTCTTCAAAGCTTCGATACCCGTAGACGATTTATCGACGCATATCACCGTCTTTATCCCTGCACGGGTAAACTTGTCGATCAGACCATCCACCGAGTCCAAGATATTTCCAGGGCAATGTATCGCCCCGATCTCCGGTATCGCCAGATCAGCTATGACAAACTGTATCGAAGATGGAAGAACGGTCGCAACGACGTCTCCCTTCTTCACGCCTATATCTGCAAGTGCCGTTGCGAGTCTGTCCACGTGTTCCTTCAATCCTTTCCACGTTATCTCGTAGTCAAAACAGACGAGCGCCAGCTCGTTCGGATACTTCTCAACGTTCTTATCCAGCATATCCCACGTGTACGTTAGATCTTCCCTATACGGCTTGAATGTCTCAGGTATGCACCCCATCGCCTGAGATTTTAGCCATGGCTTTTC
>RXIL01000099.1 GCA_004212085.1 Candidatus Methanolliviera hydrocarbonicum | reverse complement strand
TCGGGTAGATTTCTGGTTATCTCTCATTTAAAAACCAAAATAAAAGTGGCAAAGTGATTATTTAATCTCAATTATTACCTTTTTATCTACCCCCTTTTATCTATGTATTGACGATTAATATGTTTTTCTTTTTACCATTTTTTCCATACTCTCCTATAATACTGTTTTTGTTTCAACTTTACAGTGAGTTTAGAATCACCTCTATAAAAGATTTTTGTTTTTTTTTTTTGATCGTATTTTTCTTCAAACACCCGATAACTTTACAATTCGTACAATTCGGGGAGATAAACGTCGATATAATCTGCTGCGTAGAGTCCGTTAAGCCTGGGTGTTGGATCGTAGGGGACATATACATTTAGAGTCGTAATTGAAGAAGATCCTTATGAGGATAGGAAAATGGCTTATCATGTTCATTGTCCTGCTCTGGAGGAATATGGGGCATCAACTTGGGGTTATACTGAAAAAGAGGCTCTAAAGAATATCAGAGAAGTTCAAGTGATACATTTCCACCAAAAAATAGATCTTCAAATTCGCTTCTAACCGTTTTTTAGGCGGTTTCCAAAAGAAGATTTAAAGAATTTTATTAAGAAAGTAAAAGGGAACGGATCTATTTAAGTGCTATAAGATAACTTTTAGCTGAATAGGACAGAGAAAAAGGGATGTAAAAACTTTCCTTTTTGGAATTATCCTTGATTTAAGTTCGATTGGTTCCTGTGGTTGGGACACCTGGTGTGGATCGCCACATGCCCATGCTGTTGCAGGTGTTGTGGGGTTATACCGGGCTTGTTCGACATGGTGCTCCAACCGATCACCTGCGTTAGGTTTTTGGGGCACATTTATCGGCACGCTTCCCGAGATGCTTAGAGATCTTCCAAATGGCAGCATAATAGCTAATTGGGTCATCGAATGGATTAAAAATTTCCTATAGATAAGAGGCAAAGGAGGTTGTGGATTTTAGATAAATAAAGTGAAAGGATTTGCAAAGATTTGCAAAAATGGAAAAACAGTAAAAATTTTTTAAGATTTCCCTTCTGATAACTTTCGATTGTCTAAAAATCCAAAAAGGGCTAAAAAATTTAAAAAAAAGTGCTACCGAAGGTAGCACATGGGAGTGAAGTGCTCAAAAATCGAAGATTTTTGGCATGTGAAAATGTTCCACAGCAAAATGTTTCATTTTGCGTGCACCAAATCGAAGATTTGGTTGCATTTTCACGGCACGAAATCGGAGATTTCGTTGCATACGCAAATCTTCGATTTGCGACTAAACCCTTTAGGGTTTTCACTCAGACATCTTAAAGTACGGATGACTTTCTATCGGTGTTATGCCGTGTTCTACCTGATTTGCCTCTGAAACGATTATATCTGCCATTGCACATAGCGGAAACGCGATCGCCGCGTTCTCTATCGGGCCGTACAATACGAAGTCCTGACCGGCGATTATCGGAACGACGTTGGAACCGATATCACAGAACCTATAAACATCTCCTCCCTCTCCTATCCAGACACCTCTCTCGGGATGTTCTGCATGAGCCCTCCGGTATTCCTTCAACCAGACCCAGGAAGATGGTGCATTGTGAATACCAAGTCCAACAGGAACGCCGAACTTCGACTTTATCACGAATCCCGATGCAACCGAAGATCCTGCACCCGCACCTATCGGCATCGAAGCAGGATCTATCAGAGGTTTCGTTATCCCGAGATCCTCCGATAGATCGAGCAGACCCTTATCCACGAGACCTGCACCGGTATCCAACAATTCTACCTTACCAGAAACGCTCGCATCCTTTGGATTGAAACCGAGAACGATCGAAGATGAGATGTCCGAATCTTTAAGGGCTTCCATCTCCTCCGGTGTACAGGAGACGTTCAAAGAATTATATACCGCCTTATCTGTGAGCCCAACCTCTTGAACATATTTCGTTCCGGCAATCCTCGCACTTGCATCCGTCGAATCGATCAAGAAAGGAGAATCACTTATTTTCGTGCAGAACTCAATGTATCGCTCCATTGCCTCAGAAGCTTCCGCAAATATCTGTATAATCGCCGGATTTCCAGTGATGTCGCTCATCTCGTCCTGTTTATTTATCAGCTCTTCTGCACTCTTCTCATCTATTATCCCCTTCACGTCATCCTCGACGATCTTATGCCCCGCATAAAATATCGTTCCTGCCATGACCGTCGGTACTTCGCCAGGCTGTCCCCCTATCTTCAATCCTGCTATATCAAATATCTTCTGTTCCGTGTCGTATATAAACATCTCTTCACCCCATGAAAAAAAACATGAAAATAAACAAAGCGATCAGCAAACCATAAGGTAAACCGATCAAAAAACCTATTCTATCACCCAATCTCTGAGAGAGCTCGCCTGCCGTAAACTCTATCTTCTCATCCACCTTATCTAACTTCTTCAAGAGTTCTTTGTATTCAGGTGGCGTAATCGTCTGAGGAGCACCCAAAGATTTTTTCTCTTCACCCATCTCATATCACCCCATGAAAAATTTTAATCCGAGCAGTATGAAGCCCGAAAATATCCCGATCGAGAATCCTTTTACAAAGCCGACCCAAATGCCAGACGCCATCCTCGTATCTTTACCTATCATCGTAACCATCCTTCTTTCGTCCTCGATCTTTGCATTTATAAGGGCGGTCTCCGGTGTCTGTTGTATAATTCCCATTACATTATTCACCTCCTTATATCAATCCCACAAACGGCAACGCTATGAGAACCGCAAGGATGATTCCTGTCAATATGCCAAGAATTCCATTATCTGAAATTCCACTCGTCAGCTTTTGATCCCTCGTAATTATCTGGGATTTATACCTGATCTCCTCCGTAGCCTTGTTTATAACGTCCATGAAAGGTTCTGCTGGCATCGCAAGGGGGATCTCTGCTAAAGCTCCTTCCTCCGCGGCTTCAACACCCAACTTTAGGACTATCGGTTCCTCTGGAAATGCTCCGGGATCCCTCTCTTTCAACTCCTTGATCTTTGCACCGATCTTAATTAGATCCTCGGTGCCGATCATGTCTATAATCTCCACCTGCTCCCTGAACCTCTCGATCGCCTCCATCGGTGCGTTCTCAATGAACGGGATAGCCCCTGGTGCATTTATTATCTTCTTCGAATCGGGATCGACGCCATTTTTGTAAAGTGCACTCATCGATCCAGCCGTTCTGTGCCCAGGCACTTCGGTTCCAGCCAGAATTAGGAACCTTATGTTGGGATTAGAGATCGTGTTTGCTATTATCTTCTCAAGTCCGATATTCTCTGTCTTCGTGGGACCGACCAGCGATGCGCCGTACTTAAGCACATCCTCCTCTTTGAAGTACGTGCCGACAGAAGAGACCACGACAGGATCTTCTGGATTACCGATCGCATATTCACCCGTCACAGGCGGCCACTCATCTGGAACTTCTTTCTTCTCTGCCATCTTTATCACCCCATTTAAATTAAATAGAAAAAAGTATCAGTGCCAAAATTCCGAGCCCAGCAGTCAACCCTACGATCATCATCGTGACAAAACCTGCTCTCCCAAGTGAACCCTCTCTATTTGGCTGTGAGTCAAGCATGCCAGAATAGGGATCCAAGCACCCCATCAAATCGTCTGATATCTTTTCTAAATCATCTATCTTCTCTTTTATCGGTGCCAAATTCAATATATATACGTTCGGTGCGGCTTCTCCAACCGTAAGCGTCCTAGGATCCAGCACGATCTTATATTTATCCGAAATTATGATATTCATATCCATCAACCCAGCGTCTTTATAAGTCCTGTCCCGACTGTCTCGTATGCCTCTCTCATGCATGCTTTGACGAACGAAACGTAGCTAGCGATCCAGATGATCGCAGAGACCAAAATTAAGAGCGATCCATTCACCGGGTCGGCAAATACCAAGTTGATGCCCAAAAGCATACAGAGTATCGTTCCAATCTCGACAGATAGCGTCAATGTCCTACCCCTTCTTTCATCTGGGCCAAGACAAGCATTATACGGGTGAAGCATCCCCATTGCAGAGAGTATGAATATAACTGCGATCCATCCGCTTGCAACAACGCTTCCCAGCACAGCATCTATATGCCACGTTCCAGCAAGCATGGAAGAAGCGTTTATCACAACAAGGGCACCTGCAGTGGTCAATTCCATCATGCCACGCACCATCACCGGTATATCCATCTTGATTATCTTTACNGNNANCAAGCCGTATATGAGTCCACCGATTGCGACCAGTGCAACGCCTATCAAGACTCCGGCATAAGATCCAACTCCTGTGGTAAAAAAACCAGACATCGACATTCCGGCGAATGCACCGACCATTCCCATTCCAAGTGCAAGCATCCCAATGGATGGGACACCCGTTCCGATCCCATAGTGCGTTATCGTCCTAACAACATCTGCACCCCACGCAATTGCGAGTATCAATCCAACTGCCTTTATCGCGGGGGGCAATTCCGTNGCTACCGCCGTTATCACCGATACCNCNAAAGCTATGATCNTCAAATTTCTTTGATCTGGCCATCCGAATCCAATCTTTTCTTTCACTTTCNCTTCTGCTTCCATTTATAGACCCCCTGCATAAGATATCAAAGAAGCAAATACCGCACATATCAATGAACCGATGAAACANGCCTTTAATGCCCTCGGCAACAATTTAAACTTAGGATCGTGGAATCCCTCGATCGTCCCACCGATATTATACGCGGAGAGAACGGCATTCGTAAGGAATATTCCCATTGCAGATATTCCAGCCAACGGCGCCGAGAAATCTGCATAGTTTACCAGCCCATAATATATCAACGCTCCACCAGATCCTCCAAGAAATGCGCCTATAACTCCAGATATATAAGATACATCCGGAGTGCCATGGCCATCCGTCTGTGGTGTTTTGAATGGCAAAAAAGGTCGTTTCGTTATTGGATCAACATCTACCCTTCCAGATACCGGCACGATTCCCGCGGCAAGCGTATAAATAATATTTCCGCCGAGCATCGTAAAAGCCATCATCAACATAGAACCAACAGCACCCGAAAGAACAACCAGCCAGATATTCGAAGTCATCGTCTCCACGGTTGAAGCGGTAAAAAGCCCTGTCATCGCCGCTCCCGTGGATATCATCGTCACNCCGGTGGCGATTCCTGTNGCTGTCCCCATAGCAGCNGGAGCACCCCCAACGGGCATCATGTGAACACCCANGCTCGTTAATATTCCACCNGCAACGATACAGANAAATAAAATTATAAGATCCATTTTTACTCCCCTACAAATTCACCGTACTTCTTTCTCGCGAATCCGACGAGCAGATAGTTTATCACGATCAGCACGATTACTATTCCGACTCCAATCCCAATAGACCACCATACTTGCGCCTCTGGAGTCATACCAATCATAAGTCCGAGCAGGCTCCTCCAGTTCTCAAATAATAGGATCGATCCAAATACAAGTCCGGTCACCGGGCCACCGTGTTTCGCACAGAAATATACGATGTCATTCTGATTTCTTATTCCGCATTCTGCATATCTTGTTATCTTACCGTGATATGTCACTCGTTTGCCCTCTCCGAATGGTCTGTCCTGAAATTCCCTCTCCGTTCCGTAGTGAACATCGCCGACAGAGGATCCTATTGAACCGATCGTGATCCCCCATATCAATCCAAGGAGTGGCATCGGAAAGATGCTCTGCAATCCTTCTGGCATCACAGATGCCTGTATATAACAGATCGTCGTTATGGACAACACCGCAACGAAGCCGTGTGTTGCGATAGGCAACAACTGCTTTATAAAGACGTCCATATATATAGGCTGTTCAAATCTTTTCTGCGCTGAGGCCCTTCCTAAATGCGCGGTAGATGCAAGTGTCACATGCACAATCGCTGCGACTCCTGCACCAATCGGTATCGCAAGTATGGCGGCGAGACCATTGCTCAATAGAAGCCATGCGATACCGGCTGAAACTGCACAGTACACCCCGTATGCCGGAGGTTCTCCAGATATTGCCTTATTGAAAAACCTATTCACATACCCGACCTGCGCGGCAAGTTGCACCTGCGAGTTNGGGTTGCTCTGCGAACCNACGTCCGACTCCAAATCCTCGAATGTCCCTGCAATTAGCGCGAGAAATGCAACAACCAATGCCCACGCTACAATTGCTATTGTTATAGTTATCATCGAGCGAAGGTAACGTTTCCATATAATAAAAGTTTCGATTTTTTGAGGTAGGAATGCCAGAGTTAATGCTGAGATTATAACTCCTATGGATAGTGAGAAGAAAGATTCTTAACCGGTCGATAACGTTATTTAAAGAACTCCTCTCCATTAACCTCCACTTTCTGAAATGATATGACCACAACCATTAGCGATATTTGATAAAAAATACAGTCTTTTCTAAACTTTTATATAGAAAGTTATATATATAGTAAAATTTCACCCTAAATCACAAATGAAAAACTTTGAGAGTACAGAAAAGTCTGAGAAAAGGAGGTAAAATATGATTCTTTTAAACCCAAAAAAACATGACCGTGAATATCCTGATGAGAGATCGAAAGAAATTATGCTTAAGACCATTGAGTTCTTTGAGAAGAAGGGAAGGCAAAAGATCAAAGAGGATGACCATGAAAGGGTATGGTACGAGGATTTTCTCAAATTTATAAAAGAAGAAGGGATATTCGCTACACTCCTGACTCCTCCCGAGTACGGGGACGAGGATTCCCGCTGGGACACATGGAGAATATGTGAGTTTAATGAGATTCTCGCCTTTTATGGTCTTGCCTACTGGTATACCTGGCAGGTCTCTATTCTCGGTCTTGGCCCCATCTGGATGAGTCAGAACGAGGAAGCGAAGCGCAAGGCGGCAAAGCTTCTCAAAGATGGAGCAATATTTGCTTTTGGTCTCTCTGAAAGAGAACATGGCGCGGACATATATTCAACGGAGATGAGCCTCACACCCAATGATGATGGGACATATAGAGCCAATGGGGAAAAGTACTACATCGGGAATGGAAACGAGGCTGAGATGGTCTCCACTTTCGGAAAAATGTCCGATACAGGCGATTATGTCTTTTTCGTGTCAAATTTTCACCACAAACAGTACGAGTTGGTGGATAATGTCGTCAACACTCAGTCCTATGTGGCCGATTTTAAACTCACGGACTATCCCATAACCGAAGCGGATATCCTTTCAAAGGGCCAAGATGCCTGGCATGCCTGCCTCAACACCGTCAACGTGGGAAAGTATAACCTTGGATGGGCGTCGATTGGTATATGTACCCACGCCTTCTATGAAGCCATCAATCATGCATCACACCGTGAACTCTATGGTATGTATGTAACGGGTATGCCACATGTGATGCGGATGTTTACCGATGCTTATGCACGCCTGGTGTCAATGAAGCTCTTCGGTCTTAGAACAGCAGATTACATGCGAACAGCTTCTCCTGAGGACAGACGATATCTCCTCTATAATCCGGTCATGAAGATGAAGGTGACGACGCAGGGCGAGGAGGTAATAGACCTCTTGTGGGACGTCATTGCCGCCAAGGGGTTTGAGAAGGATACGTATTTTGAGATGGGCGCAAGGGATATTATAGCATTGCCAAAGCTTGAGGGCACCGTTCATGTAAATGTTATGCTCATCTTCAAGTTTATGCAAAATTATTTCTTCAATCCCAAGGAATATTCCGAGATAGGCAAGCAAGACGCGCCTAAGAATGATGATTTTCTCTTTAATCAGGGATCTACCCATGGACTGCGTAAGATCCAATTCCACGATTACCACATTGCATTTGACAGCTATGACCTGCCCAACGTGAACGTATTCAAGGAGCAGATAGAGGTATTCAAAGAATTTCTGTTAAATGCNGCTCCAAACGACGACCAAAATATGAATCCCGATTTTACGCTGGCCGTTGGGGAGCTNTTCGCGCTCGTGGCGTATGGACAGCTCATACTCGAGAACTCNAAGATCTACAATATAGATGATGACATCGTAGATCAGATCTTTGACTGCATGGTGAGGGACTTCTCAAAATTTGCCCTGCAACTTTACGGTAAGCCCAGCAGTACAGACGATCAGATGGATTATTGCATGAAGATGATAAAAAAGCCTGCTGTGGATGAGGCGCGATATCAGAGGGTGTGGGAGAATTATGTATACGCACTGAAAGATACGTATGAGATGAGTAAGTAATTCAAAGAATGGGGAGCCTCAAAGGGTTTTTAAAACTTAAAACGTTTCTGATGAATTTGAGATCCCTCTTTATGTTATCTTCATAATGTTCATAAAAACCCTCAACCCACGGTACGGAAGTATCGCCTGGTTATCCTACAGGGTTTCCCGGGGGAACCTCCTTATCCGGATGTAAAAGGGCCAGTTCCCCATCTGCATCCACTGCAAGAATCATTCACGCTAAAAGAGAGATTACCCCGCACATTAAAAGACGAGTTACCTATTTATATTATGAATACATACAAGATAATCACACGTAAAAAATGAGGAGATGTCATAATGGAGCTGGAAGAAAAATACCTAGAAAAGCCTTGGTTGAGGGAACATGATTTGATGACCTACCCAGATACCCTTGAACCGTATCCTGAGATGTCTTACACGGAGTATCATCTGGACGAACCTGCAAGTAAGTATCCAAACAGTCTGGCGCTCGTCCAGTTTGACTACGAGATGACGTATAAAGAGCTGAAGGAACACGTCGACAGATTCGCGACCGCCTTAACGGATCTTGGTGTCAAGAAGGGGGACGTTGTCGCAACGGTACTTCAGACCTCGATACAGAACATCATAGCAGATATGGCGGTACCGAGAATCGGTGCGATACACACGCCTGGAAGTATAATAGATTCTGTTGACGGCTACGTCGATAAGTGGACGCGCGCGAACGTGAAGACGGTGATATGTGTACATACAAACGTGAAGGAGAGGGATACCATCGATAAGGTGGAGGAGGCGGCTAAGCAGACGAACGTGGAGAACATAATCGTTACGCATACGAAAGATTACTCAAAAAATCCCCCCTCACACCCGAAAGAAGAGGGTGCGGTCTGGTTCACCGATCTCATCGAGAAGTATCCTCCAAATCCTCCAAAGGTGGATATAGATCCTAAAAAAGACGTTGCTATCCTCTTCTTCACGGGGGGAACAACAGGAGTTCCGAAGGGTTGCATGATCACACACCATCAATACATCGCGCAGACGGAGAGCGTCTTTCAATCTTTCTTCCCAAAGTGGCTCAGCGCCCCGATGGAGGGGCTTCTCAGGGTGCTCATGCCGCTGCCGCAGTTCCACGTCTATGGACACGGGGAGACTGTTTTGATGCTCAGGCAGGGTTACACGATTCTTTTGGTGACGGATCCGAGGGATACGAAGGAGTGGGTCAGGATGGCAAAGAAGTACCATCCGTTCATAAATATAGGTGCTCCAACGCAGTACATGAAGGTTTTGAAGGAGGCGGGAGCGACAAACCTCGGGATGATCACGATATCAGGTTCTATGGCACTTGCCCCCGAGACGCACAAGGCTTCGGAGAAGAAGACCGGGAGCATAATGGGGGAGGGATACGGACTATCTGAGTTCGCCCCCGTCACGCATGTTCCATCGGTGGCTTCGATGCTCCTTCCGGTTCTCGGGGATATGGAGACCATTGGAAAGGTGATGCACATAGGAAAGAAGATGATGGAGTTACCAGGCGTTCTTCCATTAGGACATATGGGGGCGACGTTGATTGGCCCCGATAACCTCGGCAGGATACTGAATATGACGGTGGCGTTTGCATCCAGGAATATAATTACAACATCGTCTGGAAGGAAGAAGGAGTTCATGGGTTCGATCGGCACGTCGATGATAGATCTGAAGATGAAGATCATCGATGAGGATACGGGAGAGACGATACCGATGGAGAAGGCAGTTAAGGAGGGAAAGAGGGGAGAGATGTGTCTGGATGCTCCCTGGAAGATGCTCGGATACTGGCCGGATGCCGGATCTGGATTCGACGAGGAGGGATACGTACACACGGGAGACGTTGTGAAACTCGACGAGTGGGGCCGCACGTACATCGTNGATCGGACGAAGGACATGGTGAACGTCTCGGGATACAAGGTCTATACGAGAGAGATGGACGATCTCTTGTATGAGATCCCCGGAATAGATGAGGTCGCGACGGTGGGAATTCCGGATCCGGATAGACCCGGAAGCGAGAGGATAAAGGTATTCGTCGTTCCGTTGCCGGAATACAGGGGAAAGATAAAGGAAGAAGATGTAATAAAATTCCTGAGGGGCAGAGTACCGCCTTACGCTGTTCCAAAGTCCGTGGAGATCAGGGATGAACTTCCGAGAACCGTAACTGAGAAGATATTCAAGAAGCAGTTGAGGGAGGAAGAGATCGAGAAGATGAAGAAGGAAGGTATATTGAAATGAAATAGCCTTTTTTTTATCTTTTAATTTTATTTTTGATTTAGAGCAAAGACGAAGATCTAAATTAACGGTAAACCCGTAAAATAGATGCTCAAAATGATCAGGATGGCGGAGAGAATACACGATCGAATGATGATATTCTC
>RXIL01000085.1 GCA_004212085.1 Candidatus Methanolliviera hydrocarbonicum | reverse complement strand
CCCATGGCAAAAGGGGGCTTTCGTTTGAGATATGGGAGGGGAAGAAATTCTGGATTTGCAACCGCCGGAATAAATCCCACAACGATGCTCATCTTTGGAGAAACCCTTGCCCCTGGGACGCAGATGAAGATGGATGTGCCAGGAAAGGCTGCAGGAATTGTCCCCGTGGACTCTATTGAGGGGCCAACGGTTAGACTTCTAAACGGAGACGTTGTCAGATTGGATACCTATGATGATCTGCTCTCCAAAGGGTCTTTGAGCAGAAAGAATATTTTGGATCAGATCGATACCATCTTGGATGTTGGGGAGATATTGATAAATTTTGGAGATTTCTTGGAGAACAACCACCCCCTGATGCCTTCTTCTTATTGTATCGAATGGTGGCTTTTGGAGTTGGAGAATGCAACTGTGGAACATTTTCAAATGAAAGATTATGCAAAGATAAGTGGAAGATACGCATTAGAACTATCCAGAAGGTATAATATTCCACTGCACCCAAATTTTACCTATCTCTGGCATGATATAGAAGAAGATGAATATAAAAAACTTGTGGAGACCGTGAAGGAATTTGGGCATCTCGAGAGAGAGCGGGATATCCTGAGCGTCTCAAATTTGGGGATAAAAGGCATTCTTGAAGAGCTACTTTTGGAACATAAGATAAGAGATGGAAAGATAATAATTGAAGATGCGCTCCCATTTTTGGCGTGTCTGGGTTTAGATGATAAATTAAATGATTGTAAATCTAAGATTTGCAAGGGAGATAGAAAAGACGTTCTAGAGATCATAAAAGAGAGAAGTGGCCTGGTGGTGAGAAAAAAGGCTCCATCCAGGATTGGCGGAAGAATGGGTAGGCCTGAAAAGTCAAAAGAGAGAAAGATGAGTCCTCCCGCACATGTACTCTTTCCAGTTGGGAGAGAAAGTAACAGACGATCCATACAAAAGGCCATTGATCTATCTAAAGATAAAAATGGAAGAATAAGAGTCAAGATGGGGATGAGACGCTGTAAAAAATGTGGAAAGAAGACAGTATCGATCTTCTGCGATTGTGGAGGAGATACGGAAGCGATAAAAAAGGATGACGTAACTGAAACCGAGGTGAATATAAAAAAAATTTATGAAGACGCGTTGGCTAAACTTTGTGAGCGAGATACAGTCGAAGTTAAGGGGGTTAAAGGGATGATCTCCAAGTATAAAATTCCAGAACCACTCGAAAAGGGAATTCTCCGTGCAAAGCATGATATATACGTCTTCAAAGACGGGACGATAAGGTACGATATGACGGATCTTCCTATCACCCATTTTAACTCTAAGGAGATAGGAACACCGATAAATAAGTTAAAAGATCTTGGATATGATAAAGATTATACAGGAAAGCCTTTAAAAGATGAAGAACAGCTAATAGAGATATTTCCACAGGATATCATCGTCTCAAACGACTGTGGAGATTATCTCGTTAAGATCGCAAATTATATGGATGATCTGATAGAAAAATTTTATGGCATCTCTCCTTTTTACGGGATAAAAGATAGAGAAGGTTTGATAGGAGAATTGGTGATTGGACTGGCCCCACACACTTCTGCGGGCGTGTTAGGGAGGATAATAGGCTTTATAGAGAGCTCCGTCTGTTACGCACACCCATATTTTCACGCGGCGAAGAGAAGAAACTGCCTACCCCCAGAGACAGATATCTTGATTTTGAATTCGGGTAGGCCAAAAATATTGGGAATAAAAGAAGTATATGATAGTATAAATGCCAAAGAAGACCTCGTAGATGATTATGGGACGTTAGAGAAAAAAGTGAACAGATTGAAGACGATATCTTTCAACCAGGAGAGCAATCGGTTTGAGGAGAGAAAGATAAAGTCGATCATAAAAACACCATTCTCCCGAAGCCATCTCATAGAGATAAGAACCAAATCCGGGAGGAATTTTTTGTCTTCGGGAGAGCATAGGATCATCGCATATTCAAATGGCGAATTAAAAGCAAAAAAAGTAATCGAACTGACGAAGGACGACAAACTTATCGTTCCAGAAAAGATAGATGTGAGAGAGAAAGATCTCGGTGAGATAGACGTTTTAAAAGAATTTTGGCGCTTGGAATTGAGTAATGAAATGATGGTCAGAGATACACGGGACTTCTTTAAAAATTTATTAAATAGACTCGGCGGCCTAAAAGAGGCAAGCAAAAAATTAAAGATCAACAAAAAAACACTTTCAAATTATATTCACAGAGACAGTATCCCGCTACCTCTATTGAAAGATATTTTCCGGCTTTGTAATGAAGAATTTACGTCCATACCAAAAAATTGTAAGTTGGGGATCAAGAGAGATAAGACCTCAATTCCAAGAATCATAAACGTTAATAAAGAATTTATGAGAACAATGGGATATTATCTCTCCGAAGGATATCTCAGAGGAGGGGATAGGTGCTATCAAACCAATTTAGCTTTTTCGGAAGAAGAAATGCTTGAAGATTATATCATAAACATAAAAAAAATATTTGATATAGATCCTTATGTCGGTAAAAATGTTCTAACGATATCCAATAAATTAGTTTATCATCTATTTAAAGATGTTTTGTGCACAGGAGAGAACGCACACAACAAGAGAGTTCCAACATTATTTTTTGCATTACCAAAAGAGAAGATAAAGGAATTACTTAAAGCTTATTTTTCTGGAGACGGATCGGTAGAGAAAGAAAGATTGCATGTTACTTGTTCCTCGGTAAATGCAAGATTACTCAGGGATATAGGATTTTTGCTTTTAAGATTTGGAATTTTTTATAGATTGAGGGAGGGAAAAAGAGAAGCGAGCGGTTCCGTGAAAGAATTTTATTTAAAAAAAAGATTGAAGTGCTCAAAATCAGAAAATCGATTGCATATTGAAGAACCACTTCCAGAGTTTAAGTCATACAGCATCTCGATAAGATCCAAATACGCGCGTAAATTTTATGATGAGATAGGCTTTTCTCTCAGTAGAAAACAGAAAGCGTTGAAATCTGTCTTATCAAAAGAGGGAAAGGTAAGAGTTGAGAAATTTAAAAATTTTATCTTAGACGGCGTCAAGAAGATAAATATATCAAATATTCCATCGGGCCATCTTTACGACATCGAGGTGGAAGAGGATCACAATTTCTTGATGAATGATTTTATTTTATCTTCGAACTGTGATGGCGACGAAGATTGTGTCATGCTCTTACTTGATGGTTTGATAAACTTTTCAAAGGAATACCTGCCGGAGGGGAGGGGAAGGCTGATGGATTCTCCGTTGGTGCTTACAGAGAGGATAGACCCGAAGGAAGTGGATGGAGAGGTACATAATATGGATATATGCTATAGATATCCACTCGATTTCTATTTAAGTACTCTTAAATGCGAAGATCCGAAGAATATTGAGATGGAGATGATAAAAGATAGGCTAAATACCAACTCACAGTATGAAAATTTGGGATTCACACAAGAGGTAACTGATATCTCTAAGGGTCCTTTGATGAGCTCATATAAGACGCTTGAAACGATGCGCGAGAAGATGGAGTTACAGTTAAAGATTGCAAAGAAGACCCGAGCGGTTGATGAGGACGATGTTGCCGAGAGAATCTTAAAATCTCACTTTATTCCAGATATCATTGGAAATCTTAGGGCGTTCTCGACACAGAAATTTAGATGCGTGAGATGCAACGCCAAATTCAGGAGACCCCCCCTATCAAAGAAGTGCCCCAGATGTGGCGGAAAGATCATCTTGACCGTCCATGAAGCCTCGATTAAAAAGTATCTGGGCGCTTCTTATAGGATTTTGGAGGAGTTTAAGATATCTGAATATACCAGACAGCGCATAGAACTCTTGAAGATGGAGATAGAATCCCTATTTAAAGAAGACAAAGACGATCTGAATGTGGAAGATCTTAGAGGGCAGAAGGAGCTCTCAGATTTCGCTTCTTGATTTGACGTGATGAGATTTGCACTATTGAAGAGAGTCATGAATCGACAAGATTATATCCATCGAACAATTATCCAGTTTTAGATATATTGTAACGTTTAATGAATTGGAGGTTTTTGATGGTAAAAGTCCCAGAAGAGATAAAAGAGATGTTGGAGAAACAAGCTATTGGGAGAAAGGTGCCGATATCCACCTGCAGCGAGGATGTGCCAAATGTGATATATGTGGGTTTCATAAAGATGCACGGTGATGAGGAGGTTCTGATAGGAGATAACTTCTTAAATAAGACGAGGAAGAATTTGGAGAAGAATCCAAGGCTCGCTTTTGTTCTGTATGATATAGAGAAGAAGAAATCCTACCAATTGAAGGGGAGCGTGAAGATATACGAAGAAGGGGAAATATACGAGGAGACAAAGGCATGGATAAAGAAGAAAGGTGAGAAATACCCCGCAAAAGCGGCTGTTTTGGTTAAAATAGAGGAAATATACGACTCTATGGGGAAAGTGGGGGCAGGAAAGAGGATTCTATAACGATGATCTTAAGATCTCGATCATCTTCTCTTTCTTTTTGATCGCTCTATCGGCGGCAATGCGAACTTTCTCTCTCATCAAATCAGAATTCTTTGAATATTCTCCGACGATCTTTTTTACCGGTGTATAAGGGGATTCTCTAAATCTTGGCACGAATTCTTCCATTCTCCCGTCTATAACGATCTCGCTTCCCTCTCCACCTTCGACGCGCCCGATCTCATCGATCTTTATCTTTCCATTCAAAACTTTTTCCACTTCCGAGACGGCATCTTCTGGGCATATTATGAGGAGAGAATCTAAAGAGACGCCCAGATAATCGATCTTGTGCCTTTCTAACATATCAAATACTTTTTTATTCACCAAATCCCGTATCTTTTTCTCATAAAAGACGAGTTTAACGCCTGCAACCTTTGCTATCTCGTTTGCATCACCCCTTATCCCGCCNTTTGTAATATCTGTCATNGCNTGAATTTTTCTGGTCATTCCACTCTCGATGAGCGCATCACACGNCTTCAAGAATTTTACATTCAACGTCTCTGTAACAACGTCTCTTTCGTCGTAGTATAGTGCGGCAGTTGAGATCGTCCCACCCCCTGCTCCCTCGGTCATCAGTATGACATCTCCGGGCTCTGCATCTATTCTCGCGGTTAAATCTTTCGCTATACCGACAGCACCGACACATCCCGTCATCCTGTCTCCTATCACCATATCTCCACCGATCCTGAGCGTTGAGCCCGTTATGAGTGGAACCCCCATCACCTCGGATACTGATGAGATCCCGGCAAGGTGATCGAATATCTTTGTAACGTCCCCGTCATCCGCCAGATGTATATCAGATAATAGAGCAATTGGTCTTGCCCCCATCACGTATATATCCCGGAGGGTGGCTCTCGTCACGTGAAATCCTGCCAGAAAGGGAAAATCGCTCAGACGGGAGTGCATACCATCGACGCTGACGACGATATATGACCCATCTTCTCTTACGGCACCGGAATCGTCTAAGAATGTGGAATCTATCTCTGCCGAGGTTCTTCCTATCACCTCGGATATCTTCTCGTGGACGTAAAAATCTCCCATTCCCCTTGAACCAACGCCAAATTCACCCATATTCACACCAGACTTCTCATAACCTATGAATTCGTCTTCTATATCTAACGTTGCCTTGGATTCATTTAGAACCGCCTCTGCCAACTCCTCTGCCTTCTCTCTTCCAAGATCTTTGAACTCTAAGATCCTTTCCACTACCTTCTCTTTTATCTCTTTCCTATTCACCCGTTTTCTCGTCAAATTCTTTGTATAGCCCTCTAAATCCATCAGCACATCTCCAAAAAGTTAGAGAGAACTTTTATTCCATCTTCTCCACTCTTTTCAGGATGAAACTGCGTTCCATATATCTTCTTCTCTGGGTGGAATATAGAAGCGGCAAATTTCTTTCCGTATTCCGATTCCGCGAGCACATATCTTTCATCCGTCTGAACGTAGTAAGAGTGGACAAAATAGAAATAATTTCTCTTCATTCCTTCAAAGAGAGGATTTTCAACGTTTATTTTGATATTATTCCAACCCATATGTGGTATCTTAAGATCTTTCATCTCCTCCCCATCAAATTTTATCACCCTTCCCGGTATGATCTTTAAGCCATCGATAAGGCCTCCTTCCGTGCTTTCTCTCACCAAAATTTGCATCCCGAGACATATTCCAAGAATTGGTTTTCCATTATCGATTAATTCATAAATTACGGATTCTTTTCCCTCTAATTTCCCCATTGCACTCTTGAATGCCCCCACCCCGGGTAAAACGATGCCGTCCGCCTCTTTTATCGATCTATCATCATTTGTTATGAACGGTTCCGCGCCGACCTTCTCAAATCCTTTTTTTATACTTCTCAGGTTCCCCAAACTATAGTCTATGATTGCTATCTTTTTTGCCATCGCGTGTATCACTGCTCTTAATTATTCGCCGATCATATAAAAATTCTCCATCGTCTTTGACCTTTCAAAGTTGGGATAAGATATATAGCCCCCCCAAAAAAATGGCATTGGCAAAAATAATCGATATCGTCAAGTCGAGAAGGGTCAAAATTTAAATCATTCTGTTCCAGATTATAGAGGATATCCTAAAAGATCGGTGGGTTTATATGGAAACGGAGCGGGGAGGGAGACGAAAAGATGCGATCTTCGGAGAGTCAAAACCGCGTGATCANCCACACGATCGGACATAGCAACCTCGATCTTGAAAAGCTTTTGGACTTGTTGANAGAGAATGAAATTGAAGTCTTGGTAGACGTCAGGAGCGTTCCATTCAGCAGATATGCCCCCCAATTCAATATGAAAAATATAAAAGAGAAGATCGAATCTACAGGAATCGAATACATCTTCATGGAGGATGAAGATGCTGGAAACGTTCTCGGAGGAAGACCGAGAGATATGGAGTGTTATAAGAACGGAAAGATCGTCTATGAATACGTGATGGAGAAAAGCTGGTATAAAGAAGGTATCTCGGCGTTGATTGAACTTGCAGAGAATAAGAGAACCGCTGTTATGTGCAGCGAAGAAGATCCTTATAGGTGCCACAGACATTATTTGATCGCACAGAGCTTGATAAAAAAAAGACGTCGTCGTTCTTCATATAAGAAAAGACGGAAGAAAGGAAGAAGTGAAGAAAGAGAAGAAAACAGTCCAACAAAAGCTATTTTGAATATGGAGATATATACAATTGGTTTCACCAAGAAAAGTGCAGAAGAATTCTTCGAGATATTAAAGAGAAACAAGATCGAACAGGTAATAGATGTGAGACTCAACAATACGTCTCATCTCGCCGGATTTACAAAGAGGGATGATCTGGAATATTTTTTGAGGGAATTATGTGGTATAGAATATCGTCATCTCAAATTTCTCGCGCCAACGAAGGAGATCAGGGACCAATACAACAAGAGTAAAGATTGGGACAATTACAAAAGAGAATACATCAAATTAATCGAGAGAAGAAAAATATTGAAGAAGCTCGAAAAATCTTTTAAAGAAAGACCGTGTCTTCTTTGCAGCGAGGCAACGCCGGATCGTTGCCATCGTCGATTATTGGCTGAATATATGAAAGAATATTGGGAAGATGTCGAGGTGGTACATCTGTGACTTTAGATATTAAAAAGAAGATAAAAGAATTTTACGAGGTAAGATCAAAGAAAAATGAACTTGAGAAGCGCGAATCCGAACTTAAAGAAGAT
This sequence comes from Candidatus Methanolliviera hydrocarbonicum, assembly GCA_004212085.1. GTDB lineage: Archaea > Halobacteriota > Methanoliparia > Methanoliparales > Methanoliparaceae > Methanolliviera > Methanolliviera hydrocarbonicum. Next base: position 2,918 of record RXIL01000085.1, on the reverse strand, counting down.
TTACTTTCGACGTTCGACTCTCGCCATACGGATGAGCTTCTGGCAGATGATATATGCGTGCATCGTGTGAACCATCCAAAGAGAATTTGGGACGAATCTGCTTTAAGATCGATACTTGACCCGAAGGGATTATGGGAAGATGTTCTTGCGGTCGATGACAAGAAGGTTCGATCGTTGATCAAGAAGGGCGCGCTTGCAGAAGACGAGATCAAAAGGGCAGAGAAAGAATTGAAGGATACATGGTATGTATATGTGGAGCCGAGATTGATAAAAGAGCTCCCAGAAGGGGAGAGAAAACCTTTCTTGGAGAGTATATTGGATGAATCGGTTGAAGAGATATTTGGGGCAACAATCCATCAGAATCAATATATAAATCCAGGAGAGGGAAATAAATCGTTGGGAACGATAAAGGTAAAAGAAGTTTTATCTGTTGAATATTCGATGAAAGAAGAGGAAAGATACGAATGCAGGATAACATTTTCAGATATGAGCGGAGAGAGTTACAACCTGCCGGTCACAGACTGTAAATTTAGAAGATACTGCGATGATCAGAGAATCAAGAATCATAAAAGCACAGGTATTATAGGCAAGGAATTACAACAAAGATTGAATGAAAGTGATCTCTTCCTCCGCGTCGGACTTACAAGTATTTATAAAGGTCTGCACTGGCCCCAAATTTCCGGTTTGTATGCGTTTCCGGATTATATGGAGGAGACTTACGGAAAGGAAGTTAGCATGGAATTAGCATATCGAGCGCTACAAAAATATTTTGGTTATACTTCATTTCTTCCTCTTCAGAAGGATATCATTAGAGATATCCTGAATAAAAACGATCTCTTTGTCTTAATGCCAACTGGCGGCGGCAAGTCTTTATGCTATCAACTACCAGCCCTTCTTCTGGACGGTATAACGATCGTTGTCTCGCCACTTATCGCCTTAATGAAGGACCAGGTCGATGGTTTAAAAGCAAATGGTATCGCCGCAGCCTATATCAACAGCTCATTGAGTTCTAATGAGATACAACACATAAAATCGGAATTGTTGGAGAACAGGATCAGCATTCTTTACGTTGCTCCCGAAAGAATAATGATGTCAGACTTCCTATCATTTTTACAGCATTTGAATATCAGCTTGATCGCCGTTGATGAATCCCATTGTATCTCCGAATGGGGGCATGACTTCAGACCAGAATATCGCAAGTTGAAATTGCTTAAAGAGAATTTTCCTCAAGTTCCTTTAATTGCACTAACAGCAACCGCTATCCCTAAGGTGCAAGAGGATATCATAACACAGTTAAAGCTATCCAATCCAAAGATATATAAAGCGAGCTTCAACCGAGAAAACCTATTCTATCAGGTTAAACCAAAAGATAATGCCTATCATCAGTTACTTCAATATTTGGAGCACCACAAAAAGGATTCAGGGGTAATTTATTGTCACAGCCGTAGATCCGCTGAAAGTTTAGCGAATAAACTTCAAGAAGAGAGTTATCGTGCTTTACCTTATCATGCAGGATTGGCTTCTAATTTAAGGACTAAAAATCAGGATAAATTTGCTAAAGACGATGTTGAGATAATAGTGGCGACAATAGCCTTTGGGATGGGGATAGATAAGCCAAATATACGTTTTGTAATCCACTACGATTTACCTAAAAATCTTGAGAGATATTATCAAGAAACGGGCAGGGCTGGAAGAGATGGGGGAGAAAGTGATTGCATTCTCTTTTTTAGTCATGGTGATAAGCGAAAAATAGAATACTTCATCGAGCAGAAAGAAGATGAAACAGAAAAGCGAATTGCGTATAGGAAATTGCATGATATGGTTAACTTCTGTGAAGGTAGAACCTGTCGCAGAAAAATTTTATTGAATTATCTCGGTGAAGCATACCACGAAACTAACTGCGGAAATTGCGATAATTGTATAAAGCCGAAAGAAACGGTTGACGGGGCAATTATTGCTCAAAAGATCATATCGTGCGTTTCTCAGGTTAAAGAGAGATTCGGAGTGAATTACATTGCTGATGTTTTATGTGGCTCAAAGAGTCAAAAGATAGTTCGCAATCGGCATGATGCTTTAACAAGTTATGGCAATGGCAAGGAATACTCAAAAAAGCAGTGGCAGACCTTTATCAGGGAACTCATTCAACTCGAGTATCTAAAATCAGAAGGGGACAGATACCCAATCGTAAAACTGACTCAGAGGAGTCACGATATTTTGTCCGGTGGAGAGAGGCTTTTATTGACCAAGCCGACAGAAGAAGTTCAGATAACACAAAAATATTTAGATGAGGAATTTGATCACGATTTATTTGAAATTTTAAGGAGTTTGAGGAAGAGACTTGCTGATGTGGAGGGTATGCCATCGTATATCATCTTTCCTGATTCGAGTTTGAAGGCGATGGCAACTTATTTCCCACGAACTCTATCGGATTTTCGGAGGATTAACGGCGTTGGCGAAAGAAAGCTGGAGAAATACGGAGAGGTATTTTTAAAGGAAATAGTTGATTATTGTAAGGAACATAATGTTGAGCCAAAACCAATCAACGTACGCGGCTATAATCTAATGTCTGTCAAAAGAATGAAGAGATCTACGTTGCAAGAAACGCTGGAGCTTTACATACAAAATTTAACAATTGAAGAAATCGCCCAGAAAAGAAATCTAAAAACGGCCACAATCGTATCACATATTGAAGAGCTAATTTTATCGGGCGAAGAAATTTCTATTGATAAATTCGTTGATGTTTATAAGCAAGAGCATATCATAAGGGCGATGTCCATTCTGGGTACTGAGAAATTAGCGCCTATAAAAGAAAAGTTAGGCGATGATTACACTTATGAAGAAATACGCCTGGTAAGAGCTCATAAAATGAGTAATAGTAACAAACAGGAGTATAGATCCTCTTTTCCCGTCAGGTAAAA
>RXIL01000067.1 GCA_004212085.1 Candidatus Methanolliviera hydrocarbonicum | reverse complement strand
CCAAAGAATAGTTGTACATGCAACAATAAAAGCTTATCGGTTTCATTTCGCTTGGAATCGAATTTCATAATTTTTTAGGATGTGTTTTCGCAATTCGTGCTTGATCTAGCTATAAAGTACTGCGGTGGTGAGAAGAAGAATTGCTTTTTATATCTGTGCAGGGAATATTATCTGTTGATTGTTTGGTAATTGTTGGACATCCTGTCAAGTAAAGAATTAAACCTCTTCCCTTTGTAGAAATAACCGTCAACGGTAAACAAAACTTTTGGCTCAATTTGGCTAAATCGATCCAATACCGCTTGAGATCCAAGATCGGTAGCACAAGAAGACCATACAGCGCCGATAGAGGTAGCAGCTAACATAGCAACTGCCGTCTCTATTAAATTGGGCATGTAAGCGGCTACCCGATCTCCTGGGGCAACCCCTATCTTGCGCAGCGACTTTGCCAGGCGAGCTACAGAATTATAAAGCTCTGCATAGGTCATCTTAATAGATTTAAAAGTCTCTCCTTTAAATATAAAGGCTATACGATCATCCCTATATCTCAAGAGGTTCTCGGAAAAATTTAATCTTGCGCCACTGAACCACTCTGCCCCGGGAAACTTTCTTAAATCATCAACCGCCTCATCGTATTCACGAGAGGCTATAATTTCTCCAAATTCCCACACAGAAGCCCAAAAGTCCGGTATTTTCTCAATTGACCAGTCATATAACTCCCCGTATGAATCAATTTTAAGGTCGTATCTTTCATTGACGAAGCCAATGAATCGGGTCACGTTAGCCTGTTTTATATATTCCTCAGAGGGATACCAGAGCAACTTTCCCATATTATAATACCTCCTTTTTCTATATCACTCACCTATCCTTAAATCTTTCTATCACTTAATAGAACGAACTTCCGTGTACCTGCACCTCCTTTTGCTCTGCCATTCTGTACCCACACACGACACTCATGTGACCGGAGAATGAGCGGTCGAGGTCGGCGTCTCCCGTATCGACGAAGAGGTACGGTGTCTGCTCCAGTTTGTACGGTGTTGCAATGACGATCACGTTCTCTATCCCAACTTTTCTTATCACCTTCGAACTGATCTGCTGATTCCCCCGCCCAAAGATGAATCCTTGGGCACCTATTGGGCTAACTATTATCTTTGTGCTCTTCTCATCTTTCAAGATATTCAAAAGGCCGTTCTCGTTTGCATCGCTCTTGATCAACCTTCCCTCTTTTATTACATCGACACCGAGCAGTGTCTTTTCGAGATTTAGGGCGTCTGCCACTGCCTTTGTCGTCGTCCCAGCACCGAGTATATAGAGAGAGCCATCCCTCATGAACTCCGACGCAAACCTTCCTATCTCCCCTTTGGATACTTCCTCATCCTCGCCGTAGAATACAAACTTCCGTCCCTGAACGAGCGTCGGCTTATAAGGAGTCTTTGCATAGCCAAATACCTCTATCTTCAACGTGCCGTTTCTGTACGCATTCTCATCGATGTCCACCACTTCAGCATCTCTGATCTTGATGCGTGGTCTCTCAAGGTCGCCGTCTGAAAGAATCGAATGGTTTTGATGTGAGAGAAGATCTTCCAAGAGATCACCAGCTGCCACAGGATCTATCGCGAAGACTCCGGAATACATCTTCACGCCGGCCGGTATGCCGAGCATCGGTATATCTGTTCCTATCACACTATATACGTCCCTTGCCGTCCCATCTCCCCCACAGAAGAGAATTAAATCCACATCTGCTTCTAAAAACCTTTTGCACGCCTCCCTGGTATCGGCGGCGCTTGTCTTCCCATGAATATCATAGATAATATCATATAAAAGTCCCGTTTCTTTGAGCACATCTTCTCCCATCTCTCCGGAACAGGTGAGCATAAGAAGATCATTATCTCTTAAACGTTGTACTGCTCTCTTTGCCCTCTCTCCCGAAGTAGGCCTCGCTCCAAGGCCAACAGCTTTTTCAAAGGCATCACCGTCCGTACCTTTGAGACCGACNGCACCACCCATACCCGCGATTGGATTTACCAGAAATCCTATCTTCTTCNTCATTTAGATCTTTGGCAGTCCTGCGAGCGATTGTTTCACCAACTCTGCCGGATATTCATAATCGACGAGCTTGCCGTCGAAGTACGCATCATAAGCCGACAAATCGAAATTGCCATGTCCAGAATTGTTGAAAAATATAGTTTCCTCCTTTCCTTCTTTTTTACACCTTAAAGCCTCATCTATCGTTGCCTTTATTGCGTGTGCTGCCTCTGGTGCGACGACGATCCCCTCAGTCTTCGAAAATGTGATCGCGGCATCGAAGACCTCGTTCTGATGGTATGCGACTGCATCCATCACGCCGTCGTGCGTGAGATTGCACAGTGTAGGGGCATCTCCGTGATATCTTAGACCACCCGCGTGGATCGGGGCAGGAACGAAGTCGTGCCCCAGCGTAAACATCTTCATCATAGGTGTTAAGCCGGCTTGATCTCCAAAATCATAAGCATACAATCCCTTTGTCAATGTTGGGCATGCCATTGGCTCGCACGATATGATCCTCACATCTGGTTTCTCTCCCCTTAGCTTATCGCCGGCGAACGGAAAACACGCTCCTGAAAAGTTTGATCCACCGCCGACGCATCCGAAGATAACATCCGGATAATCATCCACCAGCTCAAACTGCTTCTCCGCCTCCAGACCCACGACCGTCTGGTGCATACAGACGTGATTTAGCACGGAACCGAGTGCATAATTTGTATTGTCGTGGGTTGCTGCGTCCTCGACCGCCTCTGAGATGGATATTCCAAGGCTTCCCGTCGTCTTCGGGTCTTTCTTCAGAACAGCCCTCCCGGAATTTGTTCTTTCTGTTGGACTCGATAGGCATTCTGCGCCCCATGCCTGCATTATGCTCTTGCGATACGGCTTCTGTTCGTAACTCGCGCGAACCATGTATACCGTGCAATCGAGGTCAAAGAGCCTTGTTCCAAACGCAAGGGCAGATCCCCATTGACCGGCTCCAGTCTCGGTTGATATCCTCTCAATCCCTTCCTTCTTATTATAATATGCCTGTGGAACCGCGGTGTTTGGTTTATGGCTACCCGGAGGAGATACACCCTCCCATTTATAGTATATCTTCGCAGGTGTCTTAAGATATTCCTCAAGGCGATGCGCCCTGTATAATGGCGTTGGCCTCCACAGTCGGTAGATATCTCTGACCTCCTCAGGTATCGGGATCCATCGCTCTCTACTCATCTCCTGTTTTATAAGTTCCATCGGAAATATCGCCTTAAGATCGTCTGGCGTCGCCGGTTTCATCGTAGCAGAGCTTATTACCGGATCCAACGGCGTATGCAGATCAGCTTGTATATTATACCATTCTTTAGGTATCTCTTCCTCCTCCAATATGATCTTTGTCTTCATTCTGATCCCCCCTTTCTTTTCCTCTGATCGAGGATTTTACACATATTAAAAGATTTCTCTCTTTTTGAGGGTTTGAAGAACGTTTTCAAGGACATCTCCACCATTTTTAAGAATCATTGTGTTGGGGGTGCCAGCATTTTGGATACCTTCCAACCTTTCTCTGATCTCCTCGTCTATTAAGAGCCTGAAAAGTTCATTTTTATCCCTAAAACCGTCTTCCTCAATCTTAGACCTAAGAGGAGAATAGATGATTATATCGTAACTCTGATCATTCACTCTTATCTTTTCAAGGAACCGTTTTCCAACTCTCTCCCCCTCAACCCCAGATAATTCCAGGTAAGCAAAGTTGTCTATGGTGGTTCTATCCGTTATCATCACGTATCTCCCACTGTTTTTCTCATCCAATCTCTCCAATCTTCTCTTCATCGCTCTCTCTTTCTTGATCTGCTCTTCGATTATGATCTTTTGAATGGTAAATCGTTTTAAAGAATCCTTTCTGCTCTTTCTTGCAAGCTCTTCAATTATATAAACATTGAAGCCTTTCTCATCGAGAAAATCTTTCAATCTCCTGACAAATGTTGTTTTTCCCGTAGAATGTGTTCCTACGACTCCGATCTTCGTAACGCTCATACGTGAGACAATAAGTTTTTATGGAAAAAATACCTTTTGATGAACAGAACCAGAGGTTTCTCATGAATAAGAAGAAACTCGAAATTTTATTGGAGAAAATCGAAGGATTTAACGGCGCCAAGGCGTATTTGGAACAGTATGCGACGCCTGCACCGGTAGCAGCAGAACTTTTACACTATGCCAATTTGAACGGGGATTTAAATGGTACTGTGTGTGATCTGGGCTGCGGAGCAGGTATTCTTGCCATAGGAGCAAAAATTTTAGGGGCAGAAGAAGTGTATGCCATTGATCTCGATGTAGATGCGTTGAATGTCGCGAAGAAAAACGCAAAGACATATAAAGTGGAGATAAAGTTCATCTGTGCGGCCGTGAAGGATCTGAATCTTAAAAGCGTCGATACTGTATTGATGAACCCACCGTTTGGATCACACAAAGACCGAATATTCTTAGATAAATCCTTCGAGATGGCAAACGTAATATATTCCATGCACAACGGGGTCACAGAAGAATTTATAAGGAATTACGTGGTAGATAGATGCAAAGATTTTGAGGTGAAGAGGATAAAATTTCCGATTAAGAGAACATTTCCCTTCCATAAAAAGGACGTTAGGGAGATAGGGGTAAATTTATATAGGTTTCAAGTTTAGGACTGCTAAAATGGGAGAAAAAGAAGAGGGTAAAATCGTCCTGCCGGGCGATTTTATATGCGCAACGGAAGAATACGTAGCCGGGGAACATACCTATAAAGATGCTGCAGGTATATATTCCTCGATCTTTGGCATGGTTAAATTTGATGATAAAGCACACAAGATAGACGTTGAACCCATGGTTCAGACTCCTCCGGAGATCAAGCCAGGGGTGATAGTTCTTGGGGATATCATCGTTCTCAAGAGTTCTTTCGCCGTAGTAGGTATAGATAGAGTGAAGGGCTATGAGNATAGACAGGTAAAGATGGAGGGGACCATTCACATATCAAATATACAAGACGCCTACATAAGCGGGATAGATAAGGGGTTTTCGGTTGGAGATATCGTGAAGGCAAAGGTTGTAAGTAGCGATCCCATACGCCTCACAACCGTAGATGAAAATCTGGGGGTCCTAAAAGCTTTTTGCCCTGTATGTGGTATTCCCATGGAGAAGAAGGGAAAGATGCTCGAATGTCCAAAATGCAAGAATAAGAGTCCCAGGAAGGTATCTTCTGACTACAGAACGGGGGTGTTCTAATGGAGTTAAAGGTATTTGAGAAGAGAGATGACGAGTTGAAGATGGAGATAAGGGGGGAGGATGACACCCTGCTAAACGTGTTAGAACACACACTCTTGGAGGATGGAAGAGTTTTGAATATTGAATATAACATTCAATTTCCCTATATGAGTGATCCCATGCTTTATTTGAGAACAGATGGAACAGAACCTATAGGGGTCTTACTCGATGCTTGTGAGAGACTATTGGAAGAATGCGAAGAGTTCAAATCAAAATTTGAGGCGGCATCAGAGAAGACAAAATAAATGAAGTTCAAAGAAAATATAAGGGTTTTGGGTATAGATGATGCGTTTCTCGATGAGGAATATTCTATAATTATCGGTGCCATCTTCAGGGGAAAATCTGTCTTGGAGGGTGTCATCTCTTCTAAAATTCAAGTGGACGGTCTAAATTCCACTGAGAAGATAATTGAGATGCTCTTTGAATCTGGATATGAGAGGCAATAAGGGTGATGATGCTCGATGGAATAACGTTCGGTGGCTTCAATGTGACCGATATAAAAGAACTATTCGGAAGAACCGAAATTCCAGTCATGGCATTCACCAGGAAGATGCCGAATTTCACGAAGATATATGAGGCGCTTAGAAACCTGGATCAGAGAGAGAAGAGGATAAAGATTATTAAAAATGGCGGGGAAATAAGTGAATTTAAATTTGATGAGCACAAAATATTCTATCAAAAAGTTGGGATCGAAAAGGAAGAAGTAGAAGAGATAATAAAAGAATTCACGATCAATTCCCTGATCCCTGAACCTGTGAGAGTTGCTCATTTAATATCTTCAGGAATCGCGAGGGGAAGATCTACCAACAGGGCTTAACGGGAGATACAAAAAACATTTAAGGTCGGACGTTAAATGAAAAGGACTGCCATAGATCTAATCTGCGAGAACGTGCCCGGCGTTTTGAGAGACGTCTCCACTGCGATAGCCGATCATGGCGCGAACATCGTCTATACACAGCAGTTCATATCCGAATTGGGGGTTTGCAAAGGAAGGGCATTAATACATTTTGAGGTCGAAGGGGAAGATATAGAATCTCTTATTAATTCGTTGAGAGATATTCCAACCGTCTTCGACGTGAGCATGCATCATACGTTTGAAGATATATGGGGAAAGCGGGTGATCGTAATAGGTGGGGGGGCACAGGTATCACAGGTGGCGTTAGGGGCGATAAGCGAGGCGGATAGACATAATATTAGAGGAGAGAAGATAAGCGTCGATACGATACCTTTGACAGGAGAAGATACAATAGCAGACGCTGTTGAAGCCGTATCGAGGACGCACCGCGCGTCGATACTGGTTCTTGCCGGGAGTTTGATGGGGGGTATGATATCAAAAGAGGTAAAAAGGTTGAGAGAAGATGGAATACCAGTAATATCACTTAATATGGCTGGAAGCGTTCCGGACGAGTCGGATTTGGTTGTTTCAGATCCTATACAGGCGGGAACATTTGCAGTGATGCACATCGCGGATGACGCGAGGTTTGACATGAATAGAATCCGGGGAAGAAGATTCTAAAGATGAATAAGGGTAAATGAAATATGGATGAAATATTAGAAATTTTAGAAGATAACGCGAGGGTTTCTTACAGAGAAATTGCCGATATGATCGATTTGGATGAAGAAGAGGTCAAAAAAAAGATCGATGAGTATTTGGAGAGGGGAGTGATCAAAAAGTTTAAGACGGTGATAGACTGGGAGGGGGCAGGAGAAGAGAAGGTTTATGCGGTCGTGGACGTAAAGATAAGTCCCGAGAGGGGGAAGGGATATGATCTCATCGCCAAAAAGATATCCAACTTTCCACAGGTAAAGGAGGTTTATCTTCTCTCTGGTGAATACGATCTTTCTGTGCTTGTAGAAGGAGAGAATATGAAAGAGATAGCTTTCTTTATATCCGATAAATTGGCGACGATCGATCGTGTCTATCACACGACGACGCATTTCATCCTCAAAAAATATAAAGAACACGGGGAGATTTTATTCGAGAAAGAGAGAAATCACAGACAGGTCGTATCACCATGATCTCAAGGAACGTCGAGAAGATTCCGCCATCTGGGATAAGAAAATTTTTTGAACTCGTCATCGGCGCGGACGATGTTATATCGTTGGGCGTAGGAGAACCGGATTTCGTTACACCATGGGAGATAAGGGAATCCGCGATCTATTCGTTGGAGAGAGGATATACCTCATATACATCAAACTATGGATTGTTGGGGCTCAGAGAAGCTATTTCCGATCAGGTGTATGAGAAAGATGGGACTTTTTACGATCCAGAGAGAGAGATTCTGATAACGTGTGGCGTCAGCGAGGCTTATGATCTCGCGATAAGGACGATCACAGATCCTAAAGATGAGATAATAGTCGTGGAGCCGTGTTATGTCTCCTATCAGCCTTGCATAACACTCTCAGGGGGGGAACCCATATCACTTCCGACATCGATGGAAGACGGATTCGTCCCAACTTCAGAGGAGATAGATCAGAGAATCACGGATAAGACAAAGGCGATCGTCATCAGCTATCCAAATAATCCCACGGGAGCCACGATGAATAAAAAAAGAATGGAAGAGATCGCTGATATCGTCTCGGAGTACGATTTGATCTTGATATCAGATGAGGTATATGGAGACCTCACCTATAATGAAAAACACGTCTCTTTCTCCTCTTTAAATGGAATGAAGGATAGAACAATCCTTTTAAATGGTTTCTCAAAGGCATACGCGATGACTGGATGGAGGATAGGTTATCTCGCGGCTAATGAAGAGATCGTGGATGGCGCGGTGAAGATTCACCAGTATTCGATGATATGTGCCCCAATAATTTCGCAGATGGCTGCCATAGAAGCAATCGTGAGTGGAGAGAAGGGAAAGATGGAGATGATCAGAGAATACAACAGAAGGAGAAGGATGGTGGTCAAGAGGCTGAACGAGATGGAACTGGACATTTTTGAGCCAAAAGGGGCTTTTTATGCCTTTCCATCAATAAAAGAATATTCAGGATCAGAAGAGTTCTCAGAACGATTACTGCGGGAGAAGAGAGTTGCAGTAGTCCCTGGGAATGCTTTTGGGGAATGCGGGGAGGGATTCGTAAGAATCTCGTATGCTGCTTCGAGGGAGACTATAATAGAGGCTATGGATAGGATTGGGGCGTTTTTGGAGAGTCTGAAAAGATGAGCATGGAATACGATTCGGATAGCATTTTAGTTTTAGATGGGATAGAAGCTGTAAGAAAAAGGCCTGGGATGTATATAGGGGACGTCTCCCATAAAGGTCTGCACCAGCTCTTCTTTGAGGTTGTAGAGAATAGTATAGACGAAGTTCTGGCGGGTTATTGCCAAAATATCTGGATAACTCTAAAAGAAGATTCTGTAACGATAAAAGACGATGGAAGAGGGATTCCCGTTAATAGGAAAGAGGAATTCGGACAGTCCGCGCTTGAGGTTGTGATGACGAGACTCCACGCCGGTGGAAAGTTCAACGATAATGTATATGCAATTGCAGGCGGTCTCCACGGAGTAGGTCTCTCCTGCGTCAATGCCCTCTCCGAATGGCTCTTGGCTAAGATAAAGAGGAATAATAAGATATACGAGATGAAATTTGAGTTTGGAAGATCGGTAACTCCTCTAAAAGAGTTGGGAGAGACGGATGAGTCTGGAACGGAGATAAGTTTCAAACCTGATTCCTCTATTATGGAAGAGACAAAATTTGATCCGTCTTATATAAAAAGAAGGCTCAGACAGCTTGCATTTCTAAATAATGGTGTTAAAATTTATTTTAATGAGATAAACGGAAAAGAAGAGGTATTTCACTATACGGATGGTTTAACGGCTTATTTATCATACCTGAACGAGAATAAAAAGCCCCTCCATGATCCTATCTCAATAAGGAAGGAAGAGGCGCTTGAGGGACAAAGATTTGTGATCAGTGTTGAGATCGGGATACAATATACAGATTCTTATGCGGAGACGTTATATTCTTTTGCGAATAATGTTTATACGTCTGAAGGGGGAACGCATCTAACGGGATTCAGATACGGGCTGACAAGAGCTGTAAACTACTATGCAAAGACGAAGAAGGATAATAAGTACACCTTCTCCGGTGAAGACGTACGGGAGGGTGGAACAGCAATCGTAAATGTCAGGCTTCCAAATCCGGTATTTGAGGGGCAGACGAAGAACAAATTGATGAATTCTGATGTGAAGAATATCGTCGAGCAGACGACTTATGAGGGAATGGAAAGATTTTTGGAAGAGAACCCGCAGGTGGCGGATAGGATAATCAGAAAGATAGAGAGTGCAAGGAAGGCGAGAGACGCGGCCCAGAAGAGTAGAGAGCTTGTGAGAAAGAAAAATACGTTTGGGAGCGTTCTTCCGGGTAAGCTTGCAGACTGCAGTGGAAGGGGTGTAAAGAAGGAGGAACGAGAGATCTTCATAGTGGAAGGAGACTCCGCCGGAGGAAGTGCAAAACAGGCGAGAGATAGAAAGTTTCAAGCGATACTGCCACTTAGAGGAAAGATAATTAACGTAGAGAAGAACAGGATAGATAAAATTTTAAAGAACGAGGAGATACAATCCCTCATATCGGCATCGGGCTGTGGTATCGGAGAAGATCTAGATATGAGTAAGTTGAGATATGGAAAGATAATAATAACCACGGATGCCGATGTGGACGGCGCCCATATAAGGACCCTTCTCTTAACCTTCTTCTTTCGATATATGTTTCCCTTAATCGAGGGAGGGAAGATCTATTCTGCCATGCCTCCTCTGTATAAAATATCAAAGGGAAAGAAGGAGCATTATGCCTATACAGATGAGGAGCTAAGGAGAGTAGTAGATAATTGGGGAGGAAATGTCAGCGTGCAGCGGTACAAGGGTCTCGGAGAGATGAATCCAGAACAGCTTTGGGATACCACGATGGACCCAAAATCGAGAACGCTCATAAGAATAACGATGGAAGATGCGGAGGAAGCCGACAGGGTATTTACGATGCTCATGGGTGAGAATGTAGGTCCCAGAAGGAATTTCATACAGGAGAACGCGGATAAGGTTAATCTGGACGTTTGAAAATGTTCCATTTTCAAACTCGCAAATCAAGATTTGCGAGTTTGAAGACTTCAGCACTTATTTAGGATTTCCAGTGCCTTATCGATACATTCCAACCCCATCTTTATCTTTGTGAGATCTCTTTCCCGTTTTAAATCTTCCAATATTTCCCCTATCTTTTTTCTCAATTCTCTCTTTATCTCATTCTCATCGGGGGATCTCTCACGGCTCTTTAAATCTTGTGAAGTCGCGTATCTCAAATCTTTGATTTGTGAAGTCGCAAATCTTTGATTTGCGTCCCTCAAATCTTTGATTTG
>RXIL01000037.1 GCA_004212085.1 Candidatus Methanolliviera hydrocarbonicum | reverse complement strand
GAGGCGATTGCAACCCTCTGCAATTCTCCTCCACTCAGATCCGAGATATTTCTCTCTGAAACTTCTTCAAGCCCCAATCTCTCTGTTAGCTTTTTAATCTCTCCTCTTTCATCTGTTTCTTCTAAAAAATCCGAGACTGTGCCTTTAAACTTTTGGAGCGAGTCTATGTCTTGTAATTTATAAGAGCTTCTGATCTTCCCATCGATCACTCTTTTAAAGTATTTCTGAAGTTCTGAGCCTGAAAGATATCTCAATATCTCCTTCCAGTCTGCCCCCTCTCCACCTTCAAAAGGCTTCGCTTTTTGATCTGCCAAAAATCCAAAGGATTTTTGAGCACCGAGGTTTGGCTTTAGCTCTCCCGTTAAGATCTTTATCGCCGTCGTCTTTCCAATCCCATTTGGTCCCAATATTCCTGTTACTTCACCCACTCTTGGGATGGGGAGCCCAAAGAGGATAAAACCATTCTTTCCATATCTATGTGTTTCCTGGCTTTTTAGCTTCTCTGGCAGGTTTATTATCTTGATCGCATCGAATGGGCATTTTTTGACGCATATCCCACAACCGATACATAGCACCTCCGATATGATCGGTTTTTTATCTTCTCCAAATATGATCGTCTCGTCTCCACTTCGAACCTTAGGGCAGAATTTTTGACACTCTTTAACACATCTTCTCGGCTGACAGCTATCCCTGTCGAGCACTGCAACTCTCATTTAAGACCTCACAAGTTCAGTAAGACCATGAGGAAGATGAACCATGCCAAAAAGGTCATAAAAGAGATATAGAGCCAGTCCTTACCACTAAAATTCTTCGTGATCTGGGAGAAGACGGCATACCTCTCAATTAGTATAAGCGTTAAAATCAGAAAGATGGACGTAAAATCAGAAATATGGCTATAAAACGTTATAAATGCCCCAATTACTCCAAAAATGGAAGAAAAGAGCGTTTTATAAATCTTCTCGATATAAACCCTTTTTTCATCGAGTACAATCTTTTCTTCCTTTTTCTTCTTCTCTTCTGCCTTCTTCTGCTCCTTCAGATACCTTTTTCTATCCACTTCTTTCTTATAGTCCCTCTTTCCTTTTACCACTCCTTTGGACAAGTGATCTCTCCTCCGTGACTTCTCATATATCTTATTAAAAAAAGTTTGGAATATCGAAGAGTCTCGAAGAGTTCTCGGCGATCTTCTCGCAGAGTTCTTTAATTTCCATTCCTCTCAACTTTGAGACTTCTTCATAAACCACCCTCACATTCTTAGGAACATTTATCTCTCCTTCCACAGGAGATAGGAACGGAGCGTCCGTTTCTGTGAGTAAGAGAGACAGAGGAATGGAACGGGCGACCTTCTTCATATTCTTACTTCTCCTTATCGAACTCGCGAGTGAGATATAATATTTTTCTTCCCATATCTCTCTCGCCAATTTCATTCCGCCCGAATAACAGTGAAATACGGCTTTCTTTATGTCTTCTCCCTCTATAATCCTCAACCCTTCCTCTACACCGTTTCTGAGGTGCAAGACAACCGGTAGATTAAGCTCCTTCGATAGTTCTAAGAATTCGATGAAGACCTCTTTCATCCTTCTTATCTTTGAGGAGTCTTTGACCCAGTGATAATCCAACCCAATCTCGCCTATCCCAACAATCTTTTCTCTATTCGTCTTTATGAACTCTAAATAAGTTTCTATCTCCTTCTCTTTCATCCTAACAACGCTTACCGGGTGAAGACCAAGCGTCGTGTATATAAATTTTGGATACGCTTCAGAGAGCTTTAACGTCTTTTTTGAGTCTTCTGGATCAACCCCGCTTACAATAACTGCTTTTAATTCCTCTTTTGCCTCTTCTATCACCCTTTCTCTCTCTTCATCAAACTGTTCGAACGTCAGATGGCAATGAATATCTATCATCTTATCCTATGCCAAAATCGTTCTCTAACAAAAACCTTGTGGAGTGATCCTTACGGTAAAGAAGATTTTAACGATAACGAAGCCGCCTATATTCGTCTCCTTTTCCGTCTTACTCTTATTTTTCCCTGTTTTTTGTCTCTTTCGAGTTTATCCACGGCACCGGTCAACTCATTCCTTAAATTTGCGAGGTCAAATTTTTTCTTCTTATAGCCCCTCATTATGTTGAACTCGTCCCTACGCTCGAACGTCGATAGTTTTTTCAATTCTGTGAAGAGGTCATCGTTTGGACCTTCTGCCGTGATGCTCTTCTTATCGCCCAAACCTTCGAAATCAAAATCCTCTTTACCCCCCGACTCGAGATACATGTCGTCTATTCCTTCCAGATCGCCCTCTATCATATATTTGTCCATTACTCCCTCTTCAACGAGCTCTTTTCCAAGATTCAGCGTTTCTTCATCCAATTTTTCGCCTTCCCCTTTTGCCGTCTCTCTATCCTCCGGTCCTTTTACTTCTTCCCCCCCGCCAGTGATCTTGTCCAATTTTTCATCTATCTCTTTCTCTTTTTTTACCTTCTTTCTCTTCTTCTCTTTGGGCTTGGCGGCCTCACCCGTCTTCGTGGCTCTTCTGATGAATACCAGAGTTATACAGAGCACAATGATCAGGACTGCGGCTGCCAGCAGAAACAAATCCATCAAAATCCACCTCCCGGAATATTTGTTGGAATATGAGTTATTGCCATCTCTGACGGAAAAGAAACAGAGGGAATTATAGAATCCATCAGGAGGGGCATAAAAAGGAGGATCAACCCGGCTACGGTCATAAAAATCGAGGTGTAATAGAAATAGTAGTAGCTCCCACCCCCCTTGGAGATCCTGCACGCGAAGATACTTGCTACTGTGAGTATCATGACTATCAGGACAACGTATGTGTGAATGGCCGCGACTGGCATGCCAGCGAATAGCCCTATGCTGGAAGCCCCTTCACCCAGCACACCTTCCATCGTGCTGGTGACACCCGACACGTTGCCAAAAATCCCTGAAAATCCGACCAAAATTTGATGTAGGGAGACAGCCAGGGCAAGCATCACGGCATGCAGTGGTAGAACGAGTGTCGTGAATTGAGACGACTGAAGATCCCTCTTCATCCTTAACAAGATGGATTCAAGGGTCGAAGAAGAGACCATCTTTCCGACATTCTCCGCATCTCCACCAAACTTTATTGAATCCGTAAATATATCTGTGAATTTATAGATGATGTTGCTTCCACTCTCCTCGATAAATCTCTCCCAACAGAGGTTAGAGTTCAATCCCGATGTAAGCCTTCCTTGGAGTCTACTTATCATATCTTTCAGCGCGGGAAGCGTTTTTTTATCGACCTTATTTAGGGCGAAGGGTATCGCAGCACCTGAGGTACCCATGATGCTACCAAGCCCCTTTACGAAGCCGGAGAATTCCAAATCCCTTTTATCAATATTTTTATCATCTCTTCTTCCGATCAATCCCAGTGGCAAAAAAATCATACCGAAAGAGATGATTGCAAGAGCTTCGGGGAGAAAAGGAAGTGTTTCAGATGGTTCAACAAATATAAAAACCAGGGAAGGCAATATGATAGCTAACACGACACATATCGCCCGCCAATCATGTATCTGCTCCTGTTCTTTGGATCTTTTCGGCAAGGGATGTGTTTTAAACTCTTTTGGAGAGGTGCTGAATAACAAGAGAACTACAAGAAGAGACGTTACCCCGACGAGAAAAATGGATATATAAAGCGTCTTTCCCGCTTCGCCTGTGGAATAAATTGCCACAGATAGGAGTAGGATAATAGATACAACCGCCGTAGAGATTAGGATTGCAGTGAACGCATCCATCCCCTTTTGAAGCGTCGTTAAAACTCTTTCGTAACTATTTTTAGTGATCGTCTGGGTCGTCTTAAGCTCGCCCATTAAAAATTCCTCGTCTGGTTGGCCGGACTTTATAGCGTTCCCCATCCTCTCAAGCATATTCCTTGGTCTCTAGATCCTTCACATTCCGTGCCACCATCTCACAGGCGGTTGAATAGTCGTAATGCCATTCATGGGTAAGTTTTCTAATCACGTCTATATGCTTGGATGGGATGTACTCCTTCTTCTCTGACGTTCTTTTGAATATCTCATCTCTGGAGATCTTTGCAGTAGAGATGGATGCCATATACGTCAACATGTATAACAGGTCTCCCCCCACAAAGAAGCTTTCATACCACTCTTTTACGCGATCGAAGATGCTTTTGAATCTCTTTCGCCCCTCTTTAGTAACGTTCTTATATAGAGGTGTGGATCTTTTCCCCTCTAACTCAGTGGCATCTCCCATCTTTTTATCCTGCAATCTTTAAGATGCCTTTATTCTGCATCTTCGTTATTATCCTATATATATCGTAAAAGTTTGTTACTCCTTTCCCACTCATCTTCTCCAGCATCTTCGTCCTCTTTTCAATCTCGTTGTAGAGTACCCATCTCCTCTCCTCCGGGATTCCGAGATTTTGTGCGATCTTGTTCTCGAGGAGATAGCTGTTCCTATTCGCGATGAAGACGTGGCTATCGGTCTCCGGATCCCAGGCAAACGCCCTCACAAAACTCACAGTTCTCTTCTGAGGATTGTAACCCACGACCTCGTTTATGCTTGTTACCCTCCTAAGGACGCTGCCATCGGGCCTTCTGACCGCACTCTGGAGGACTATTGCATTCAGATTATCTATAAATGTCTTCGGAACGCTTATCGGATCTCCCGTTATACGCTGAACCAGTTTCTCAACACTCGCCGCATGGAATGTTGACATCACCGGATGCCCCGTCTGTATCGCCTGAAAGACGATGTTCCCCTCGATCCCCCTTATCTCACCTACAAGTATATAATTCGGCCGCTGCCGAAGAGAGGTCTTCAATAGGTCGAACATCGTTATATCAGACCCCTTTCCTTCTCCCGCTTCGACTCCTCTCTCGTGTATCCTCGCGACCTCCCTCGTCCAGTGTGGATGGGGTAACTGTAGCTCGGGCGTATCCTCTATCGAGACAATCTTGTAGTTGGACGGTACAAACGTCGTCATTGCGTTCAGGGTTGTAGTCTTACCAGACGCCGTCTCTCCGCTGAAGAACATGCTCATCCCATTCTCTATCAATATCCAGAGATATGCGGCGGCTTCATAACTTATAGTTCCAGTAGCTATCAGATCTAAGACGCTGAATGGAACCTCTGTGAACTTTCTAATCGAAAAATTACTTCCCTTTAGAGATATATCATTTCCATAGACGATGTTTAGCCTTGAACCATCAGGTAGAGAAGCATCCACAATCGGATTTTTGTATGTTATCGGCTTTCCAACTTTTTCGGCCAACGTTATAACGAAGGAATCCAGATCTTCCTCTCTCTTAAATTCTATTACGCTCTTGAGCGCCCCAAATATCTTGTGTTCAACGTATATCTGACCCACGCCATCTGAACCCACGTCTTCTATGTACGGATCGAGCAGTGCCACGCAGGGCTTTCAAATAGAACACTGGGGAAAATAGATGTCAGTGAAGACAGGTGGCATCCCTCAAACGCTCTCTCAAATTGTGCATGGCAGACCTGGCGCGTACCCAGTCCGGCAACTGGGTGGCGGTGGGGTTGCCTATATACGCATATGTATTTGCCTCACGCATGATAACGTCGGCAAATGACTCAACGGTAGATTCTTCCAGATGACGATCGTAATCAAATCTATTGCACATGGCGTCCGTGTGATACTGTCTTATTCTATCCTGTGCAAATCTCCTGTAAAGCACCAGTGTGCTGAGCAAGAATTCTCTGGAAACTTCTATACCGTCAATCTCTGTGAGAGAACGCAGCAAAGTTGTGAGAACATCTTCGGTGGTTTTTGTAAGCCCCCCCCTCGTGTCATCCGAGACCGCTTTGTGCTTGTGATCGTAGAAGCCCAGATCGACCTGGCATATTCTCTTATAAGCGACGTTTCTGAAAAGTTCTGAGAGGACACCCATCTCCAAACCCCAGTCACAGGGAATCCTGATATTCAACGCAAGGTTACTTGTTATTCCAATCTCACCGGAGAGCGGATAGCGAAAGGTCCGGAGGTATCGCAAAAATTCAGACGTGCGATTCAACTTTTCTTGCAGGGCGTCTAATAGGGGGGCAACGAATAGGCGAGAGACCCTGCCATACATGGCTCTGCTCTCCAAATTTATCCTGGCATAGTAACCCTTACTGAAGAATGAATCTAATCTGGGCTCAATTATTGGATAAAGGAGCTTTGATGGTAAAATATCTGAATAGAAGAGTATATCGGCGTCATGAACAGCAAAGGCATATACCTCAAGGCTGGCAACCCCAATTGAAAGCCACAGATCCTTACCCTTTCCGGAGAGCTTGGTAATATCCAGCCCCCTATCTTTCAGCTCTAAGAGAAGTTGAGCCACCTCCGGGCTGTTGCACCAGAGAACTTCATGTGGTATCTCTAATTCTTGGAAAAATTCAACCGTCTTTTCGTACTCTTCACTATTTTTGGCGGATAACGCGATGAAGACCTTTCTTAGATAGGTACATCTGTTCAAACCGTCAATAATTTGAGGAAGGGCGTTTCCTCGGATTTCATCGTATAACATGGGGATGATGACCCCGGGTGGATATTTGTCCGAGAGCTCGTCCATCCTCACCTTCAACTCCTTACACTCCATACAGATATCATGAACGGTTGTTATCACACCTTGACTGAAATCCATACTTAAAGTCCGTTTTAGTGATATATTACATTTATGCGAGGATCGATACCTTTGCAAGGTTTCATATCTTACCGATAAATATCGCTTGGATGCCAGGAATATAATTAAAAATTTTGGAAAAGATTCCCAAAGGAGCCGTCAGATAAGGAGAAGGTTGGCCAAATTCTAAGCCCATCGATCCCAACGCCTCTGATGGTGGCTTTCCTTCCATGAAAGAGGCATCATACATCGGATCCAACACGATATATCTCCCAGGAATATCGTTCCCCATGCTGTCTCTCGCCGACTCCCAATCTCCAATTCCCCAGCCCTCATCTTTCAATAAGATCACTGCATGATACGCGCCCGTGGGATATGGAGGCATGGGAGAAGCAGGCACCAAATACAAAGCCACATCGTAACCCATCATCTCATAGAGCGTGGCCAGAGCTATATTCTGATTCCAGCAGATCCCCTTCTGCATCGAGACCGTCTCGCACGGAAAAGCCAAGACATACGGTAGAGCCATGGNCGCCATCATATCATCTGGATTTTTATTCGGGTTCGGGAATACTATGTAATCCCTAGAATAGTAGTATAATAACTCTGCCGTAACCAGTCTGTCTAGAGATTCTCTATCTAAATTTTTATAGGCATATTTTTTGGCTATGTCATTGTACGTNAGNANNCTTCCATCTTCCAGCCTAAGCGCCCTGTATTTCAATATCGGGTTTATAACTTCAGTGNTCAGGTATTCTCCAGCCATCTTGGAGTCTTCTGTGCCAGATTTCCCGGCGTCGTGCAAGATCGAAAATTTGAGCCATTCGAACTCCTTATATGGAGAGAAGAAGGAACGGCTTTTTATCATGTATCCGAGATTGTTGAGAGGCGGACAGCCGCACAGCACCGAATCCCACCAATATCTATTATCTNNCCTCAAATTCCAATAATAATCGTTCAGTTCCGCCGGTATTGGATCTGGAGGTGGAACCACCCGTTGTTGCGCTGCTACGGGCATCGCTAGCAACATAAAAACTATCAATCCCACCATTATCATACGTCCACGCATACTTCGGGTCATCATCCCACTATTATTTAAATCATTCTGTCTTGTTATGGCTCTTTATGAAATAGAGAAAATGATTCTTATGTACATTGTAGAAAATTTTGAAAAAACTCACCACCACAAGCCGTTAAAACTTTAATTTATTACCACCAATTAACAATCCGGAGGTCTCTGACAGATTTTATTCTAAAAGAGGAGCATAAACAGCTTTAACATCTTGAAGACGAGATCGCAGAGGAAGGATAACTGCGGGGATGTGTGGTACTGGTGTTTAGGAGATGAAGGATACTTTGGATCATGCTTAGGAGGATCACTGGACTTTACGAATGGTTGGGACGAATTGACCGTGATAGATACGGCGACGGAACGAATTATTGGATAAAAAAATTATCTGATGAGTCTTTATTCTTTTAAACGAACACCATTCCTCTCCCGGACGGAAAATTTTAAGTATTATAGATGATAATAAAACGGAAGGGTGCAATAAGATGGACTTTAACTTGAGTGAAGAGCAGAAGTTGATTGCACAATCCGTCAGGGAGATCGTCAAGGATTTTCCTCCCGAGTATTGGAGGGAGATGGATCAAGAGCATAAATTTCCCGAGGAATTCAGGAAGGTTGCTGCGAAGGAGGGGTTCATAGGCATGGTGATCCCGGAAGAGTACGGTGGAGAAGGGCTTGGTATGCTGGAGATGTGCATAACCACCGACGCATTGGCTGCCGGCGGAGCTGGCATATCCGGGATATGGGCGATAGGCCCGACCCAGATCTTTGGCGCTGTACCGATAAGCAAGCACGGCAATGAGGCGCAAAAAGAGAAATATCTTCCGAAGATGGCGAAAGGAGAATTGGAGTTCTGTATGGGGCTTACTGAACCAGATGCAGGGTCAAACACGTTGAATACGAGTACGATGGCGGTTAAGGACGGAGATGAATACGTCATAAACGGTAAGAAGATCTTCATAACAAATGCGGATCGTGCGGATGGGATGTTGCTCATAACGAGGACGACACCACTGGATAAAGCGCCCAGGAAGATCATGGGAATCACATTATTTCTCGTAGATCTCCCAGATCCAACCGTCGAGATCGTGCCCATAGAGAAACACGGGTTACACTGCGTCAACAGTTGTGAGATATTCATCGACAACCTGAGGGTACCGGAGGAGAATATCCTTGGCGAGGTGGATATGGGATTGTTCCCTCTCTTCGATGTGCTCAACCCAGAGAGGGTGGGTAGCTCCGCGGCCGTTATAGGATGTGGATCTCTGGCGGTGAATACAGCCGTGGAGTATGCAAAGGCGAGAGAGGTCTTTGGCGTGCCCATAAGCAGACACCAGGCGATACAGTTTCCATTGGCCACCGCGAAGGCAAAGCTCGAGACCGCCAAGCTGATGGTATACAAGGCGGCTCTGCTTATGGATGAGGGCGAAGAATGTATGGCTGAGACATGCATGGCCAAGTTGATGGCAGTCGAGGCGGGAGAGTATGCGGTCTATCATGCCATGCAGACGTTTGGAGGGTATGGATATGCCGTTGAATACGACGTCGAGCGCTGGTGGAGGGAGATGAACCTCTGGAGACTGGCGCCGGTGACGCAGGAGATGACACTCGCCATGCTGGGTCAAAATGTCATGGGAATGGGCAGATCGTATTAAGTGTATATGAGACGGAAAGTGTAAAAATCAGAGCACAAAAAAGAAGAAAGATTTATGATACCTTAAGTAAGGCTTCAATTTGATAACGATGAACCACCACCAAACATAAATCCTTCTTCAAATTTATTTTTCTTCACTCTCGTTTTATTTTTATCTCGACGATTTCATCCATTCATATTAGATTAAACTATAACTCTACCTGGCAAAATCTTTATAATTTCTTCCGCCTCGTCCATTATCCTCTCAATCAGTTCTTTTACCGTTGGGATATCGTGTATCCTCCCGGCCACTTCACCTGCAAATAAAGGACCACCTTCAACATCTCCCACCTCCTCCGCAAAGCCATACGCATCGGCAGCTTCAAAATCGAAGTTGGCTGGATCCAACATCGTTCTTCTAGATTTCTCTACACTCCATCCCTTTTCTGTACCCTCAACTATCGCTTTTGCCTCGTTTATCTGGTCTTTTTCACTGTATGGGTTCCTGATAAGCCTTATGGGCCCCACGGCACCTCCAGTAGCCACGGTACTTGTATCCTCCGATTCCAAAATCTTATTTTTGTATTCCTCGTTAAAGTCACATTCCCTCGTCACGATGAACCTGGTGCCTATCTGGGCGCCCACGGCGCCCAACAGTAAAGCGGCCGCCACTCCTCTTCCATCACAGATTCCACCAGTTGCGACCACGGGTATCTTGACGGCATCTACGACCTCAGGAGTTAAGACGACCGTGTTGACGTCCGAATACGCGATATGTCCTCCCGCCTCATGCCCCATCGCTATTACTCCATCGCAACCGGCTTTTTCAGCCTTCTTTGCCATATATTCGGAGGCTACAACCTGGAAGTGCTTTAAACCCGTCTCCTCTTTGACGCCGGACTCTTTGAATTTTTCTGATGGCATATTAGGATCTCCAGCGGACGTCGTAACGAGTTTCAATCTTCCTCTCACTTTAGGATTGTTCATCGCCTCGTCTATTATGGCGTCTACAACAGATGGGGCATCGAACTGTAACCTCGCCACGCGGACGTTACATCCGAAGTTTCCTTCGCAGTGGTCCGCAACGTATCTGATGTGATCTCTCATCACATCATCTGGCATATTCTTTCCTTCCATCATCGCTTTGAGGTCAGCCGTATGACTGATTATTCCCATGCATCCAGCGTCTGATACAGCAACAGCCAATTTCTTTGTTGTTGCAGGTCCCATGGCCGCCTGTATGATAGGATACTTTATCCCCAGCATATCGCACAGTTCTGTTTTTATCATGTTTATCGAGGGATGTCAAAGTTTTCATTATTTATAAAAATATCGTTTTAATAAAATTGAAAAGGTCAATCGATAATATTAAATATCGATAATATTAAATATCGATAATATTAAATATGGGAAAGTATATTAAAGATAATATTAATTTTATAAGGTCAAAAGTCCCTCTGAAAGCATAAAAATGTAAGGTGAAAAAAAATGGGAGAGAGAGCAATGAGAGGAGCAAGGGAGATAGAGACCGACTCATTCGAGAACTACAGGCAGAAGTATCCGGAAGACCAGCCGCTCTGTACTTACAAGCACATATTGGAG